>NZ_UPZP01000050.1 GCF_900538805.1 uncultured Dialister sp. | reverse complement strand
TTATCCAATGCTGCGTCATAAGTCTCCTTAAATAGCTCGCTATTCGCGTCGACTTATTCCTTGCATTGGATAAAAATCCAAGAATGAAATCCGATAACGATTTAATCAGCGCTTCCCTCGTGAGCGGCAAGGCAGGCACGTAACGCTGGCTATACTCATCGCCGCGAAGCGGTGATACCACAAACCTTAGGGAAGCGTCTGTCAAACTGGATGACCTTTTTTTCTACGGCCTCTCATATCCGCAAAATGGGCCAAAAAACTATACTTATAATTCATAATGCAATGATTCCATATCATAAAATGCATTGAAGAATTTTGGAATGATATGTTATAATTGAATTGGTTTCAGATAGAAGTATTTATTTAAGTAGAAGTATGTACTTCGCAGGTTTGAAATATACAATTTCATCTTTGTTCTTTTAAAAAGGAGTCCGGACTATGATTACTGAACATGAAATCTTTTTGACCGATCCCTCGGAAAAAGCGAAAGTGATAGAATTTTTGAAGGGCTTTGATCTGACCTTCACAGGAAATATTGATTACACCATGGGTCTTTACGATGACGGACAGCTCATCGGCACCGGTTCCCTGGGCGGACGGGTTATGCGTGATATTGCCATCAGCGAAAAGTACCAGAAAAAGGGGCTTACCCGCCGTATTATCCGCAACCTGCAGGGTGAATCCTACCGCCGGGGTGTGACGGGAAACCAGATTTTCACGAAACCGAAGAATGTGCCTATTTTTGAACATATGGGCTTTAAATGCGTGGCAGTGGCAGAGCCCTATGCGGCACTGTTGGAAAAGGGCACAGATACGCTGGAAGATTACCTGGGCCGTGTACGGTCTATCCTTGGCACAGGCGAAGGAAAGAACCGCGGCGCCATCGTCATGAACTGCAACCCCTTCACTCTGGGACACAGGAGCCTTGTGGAATATGCCCACAACAACTGCGACGAAGTCATTATCTTTGCCGTGCAGGAAGACCGGTCCATATTCCCGTTCTCCGACCGTTTCTCCCTTATTAAACAGGGGGTGCGTGACATGAAGGGCGTAGAAGTCATCAGCGGCGGTGATTTCATTATTTCCAACGCCACCTTCCCCACCTATTTCATCAAAGGCACCGATGAACTGGCAGCCCAGACCAAGCTGGATGCCACGGTCTTTGCCACCCGCATCGCGCCGGCCCTGAACATTACGGTCCGCTTCGTAGGGGAAGAGCCGACAGACAAGACCACCCTGGCCTACAACAATGCCATGCGGGAAGTGTTCGCCCAGAACGGCATCGAACTGAAGGAAATCCCCAGGGAACAGAAGGGCAACCAGATCGTATCCGCCTCCTCCGTCCGCAAGGCTCTTTCAGAAGATGACTGGGAAACGGTATACCGCATGGTGCCGAAAACCACCCTCATCTACCTGAAGAGTCCCGCCGGCCAGGAAGTCATCCGTAAAATCAAGATGACCGAAGCTTTCAAGAGAATGGAAGCTGAGGAAAAGGTCAAAGAAGAAGGGGCTGCCAAAGAGGCCGGAAAGGAATAACCGAATTTTCAGCAAATAAAAAGGAGCTGTGAAGGAATGTTCGTCATTTCTTCACAGCTTCCTTTTATGTTTTTGCAGGGGCTGCCCTTGATACAGAGCTTCCTGGAGGCTCGTATTGATGGATTTGCCTATCACTTACTGCTTTGACCGAGATCTTCCGTTTTGCCAGGGATGACGGAAGAAGACGAAAAACAGGGGGCACTCAGAAATGGAAGACCTCACGAAGCTGCGGGCTCACCATCCCCGGCTGGCTCCGCCGCCTCCCGAGGAACCACCCCGGCCGCTTCCACCAAAACCTCCGCCGCCGTGTCCGCCACCGCGGCCCATGAAGAGGAGAAAAAGGATGAGACGGGTGAGGCGGCCGCCCAGGAAGGCCCAGTCAACGACCAGAAGGATGATAAGAATCAGGGGTGTCATGAAGTCTTCCAGGGTAAAACTGCTGTTGTCTTTGGGAGGAGGACTGGAGAGTCCATCCAGCGAGGTAAGACCGTATTCTCTCATTACTTCTCGCACCATGACGTCATAGGTATCCTGGACGCCTTTGCTGTAATTGCCTTCTTTGAAAGCAGGAATGAGGCTGGTGTCCAGCAGTCGGCCAGCTTTGGCATCATTCATGGCGCCTTCCAGACCATAGCCGACTTCGATTCTGGCCTTTCGATCTTTCATGGAAACAAGAAGAAGGAGACCGTTGTTTTTCTCTTTATCCCCGAAGCCCCGGTTCCGGAAGAGGCCGTTGGCATAGGATTCCAAATCGCCATCAGGAACATGGGAGACCATGACCACCACTACCTGGGCATGGGTCTTCTGATCCAGGGCATAGCCTAATTCGTTAATATGTTTTTTCGTTTCCTGGCTCAGGGTGCCGGTGTAGTCTTCTGCGTAAAAGGATTCCGACGGCAGCGGGGGATAGGTGTCCGCCGCAAAGGCCGTGGATATCCATACGAAAATCAGGCATAAAAGGACGATTAACGCTCTTCCTATTGATTTCATAATACCCTCCTTCCCTCAGAGATCTCTACTCTCCGGACCCGGGCCTTCTAAAACTGCACCTTAGGCGCTGCTTTGGCTCCTTCGTCGGCTTTGAAATAGGGGGCGTCGGTGAATCCGAAGGCCCCGGCATAGAGGCTGACGGGGAAGGAATGAATCTTGGCATTGTACTTCTCTACGGCGTTGTTATAATCTCTTCTGGCTACAGAAATCCGGTTTTCCGTTCCGGACAGTTCGTCCTGGAGGGCCAGGAAATTCTGATTGGCCTTCAGATTTGGATAATTTTCAGCCACCATGAGCAGACGGCCCAGGGCGTCGGACAATTCACCATTGGCACTGATTTTATCGGAGGGAGTAGAAGCATTCAGCAGTTTGGAGCGTGCATCGGCCACTGCTTTCACCGCTTCCTGTTCGTGGGAAGCATAGCCTTTGACCGTGTTCACCAGGTTGGGAATGAGGTCTGCCCGGCGCTGGAGCTGGGTATCTACCTGAGCCCAGGACGAATTCACCTGTTCATGCATGGAAACCAGGCCGTTATAGGAGCTCATGAAGCCGCCGGCAATGACAAAGATGGCAGCAATGATGACAATTAGTTTCTTCATAGAAACCTCCTTTATTAAATGGGGAACAAATGCATTATTTTAATCCCAATTCATTCTTATGGGCGGTCATGCCGTCAATGCAGGCCTGCATAACGACACCGGCATCAAGGCCCAGCATTTCAAAGCCCTTTTTGATGACATCCCGATTGCAGCCGGCAGCAAACCGCTTATCCTTGAATTTCTTTTTCAAGCCCTTCACTTCCATGCCTGTAATGCCTTCAGGACGCATGAGGGCATAGGCCATGACCACACCGGTGAGCTCATCCACCGTGAAAAGGCTCTTTTCAATATCCGTCGTTGGTTCCACATCATTGTCACAGATGCCCCAGCCGTGGGAAATAATGGTGTTGATATCTTCCTCGTCCACTCCTTCCGGTTCCAGAAATTCCCGGACATGGTGGCAGTGCTCATGGGGATACTTTTCATAATCCACATCATGAAGATAGCCGATGGCTTCCCAGTGGTCCTTATCGGCATGGAAATAATCGGCCATGGCGCCCATGGCGGCACTCACTGCCAGGGCATGGGTGAAAAGATGGTCTTCGGTGGTATACTTCGGTAAAATTTCTTTGGCTTTCGCCAGTGTAAGCTGACTCATAATGAATTCCTCCTTCATAGTATTGGTATCTTTAGCATAGGTGATGGAGGGACCGTTGTCAATGACAGTCAATGACAGGCCCTGAGGGGCATATCGATTCAAAAGAATCAGCCGGTTCAAAGGGGGAGGAAAAGAGCTTTGCATCTTATGAGCTTTCCGAACCCATGACTGTGGTTACCTGTTTCCTTTCTTTTCTCTTCATAAAAATGATAAAATAAAGAAAATCCCCTGTGAATTTTGCCATCCGGCAGGAAGGAGACCATCATGACTGACTTGGACAGACTGAAGGATATGATAGCGCGCCATCACCGCATTGTTTTCTTTGGCGGCGCCGGTGTATCTACGGAGTCCCATATCCCCGATTTCCGTGGGGCTAATGGAATTTACCGGCAGAAGACGGATCTTCCCTGGACACCGGAGGAAATGCTGTCCCATCATTTTTATGAGGAGCATCCGGTGGAATTTTTTACCAATTATAAAAATTTTGCAGAAGCCATGGTGTCTGCTAAACCAAACAGGGCCCATTATGCTCTGGCCAGGCTTGAGGAGGAGGGAAAGCTTTCGGGGATTGTAACCCAGAATATCGACGGCCTTCACCAGAAGGCGGGCAGCCGGAATGTAATGGAGCTTCATGGCTCCATTCTTAGAAATTACTGTACCGGGTGCAGCCGTTCCTATGATGTGGACAGTTTCCTTTCCCTCTGCGCTCCTGTGCCTCACTGCCCCTACTGCGGCGGCATTGTGAAACCGGATGTGGTGCTTTATGAGGAGCCTTTGGATATGGATACCATGGAAGATGCCATGGATGCTATCCAGACGGCGGATATGCTCATCATCGGCGGCACAAGCCTGGTGGTCTATCCTGCCGCCGGTTTCATTGATTACTTTTCCGGCGATGCGCTGGTCATGATTAACCAGGATGAAACGGGAAAGGACAGCGCCTGCGACCTGGTCTTCCATGACAGCGTGGGAAAAATACTGGGAGAAGCGGTAGGAGTGTGACACGCCTTTTGGACACGCCCTGACGGGCGTGAGGGTTCAGAAGGGGCAGAAGGTTCAGAGGGTTCACAGGCCATGAGGACCTATGAACCCTCTGAACCTTAAGAACCTTCGGCCCGGTAGGGCCGTCAAACCTCGCCTGCGCAGCAGGCGTCCATGGGGTTGACTTTTCCGGCAGGCATGTTAAAATAGTTTCATATATTGAGGCTATGATGAAGAAGGAGCCGGCAGGGATTCTACAAAGGGATCCGGTACCAGTGAGACACCGGAAAGAATCGGCTGGGCTTAGTTCGCTTCGGAGCTGCCGGCTGAACGGAGTAGGCCGGACGCAGGGCTGCGTTAAAGCTTTCGAGTACAAATCAGGGTGGTACCGCGGATGAAGACTTCGCCCCTTAGTGGGGCGGGTCTTTTTTTATTCCATCCTCTTTGCATACGGAAGAAAATGCCCGGATCAATCACAGGAGGTATATACATGGATACTAAGTTGGATGAGCTGAAAGCCAAAGCGCAGGAAATACTGAAGGCCGCAAGGGATGAAAACCGTAAACAGGAAACCTATGAGGCAGTGAAGGAAAAGCTGACCGGTTTTCTGGGAGATATGAAGAAACTTCATGAAAGCGATACAACATTGTCTGATCTGGCGGATCAGGTGAGGGGACAGATTGTTTCCTTTATGGAAAAGGACCTGGATACCCTGAAGAAGGAAGCCCGGGAAAGAATCACCGCTTCCATGGATGAGAAGCAGCTGCAGGATACGAAGGTATTTTTCCTTGGCAAGAAAGGAAAGCTCACTGCCATCTTAAGAGGCATGAAGGATGTTTCTGCCCAGCAGCGTCCGGTGATTGGCGCTCTGGCCAACCAGGTACGGAGTGATGTGGAAGCTGCCATTGCAGAGAAGATGGAAGAACTGAAGCAGAAGAGACTGGAAGAAAAAATCAAGCATGAAACGGTGGATATCACCCTTCCCGCCCGTCATCATAAAATCGGACATCTCCATCCCCTGGACAAGGCGCTCCGTGAAATTATGAAATCCTTCGTCCGCATGGGCTATTCCGTAGAGGAAGGACCGGAAATCGAGCAGGACTACTACAATTTCGAATGTCTGAACCTGCCCAAGGACCATCCGGCCAGGGATATGCAGGATTCCTTCTACATTACACCGGAAATCCTGCTCCGCACCCATACCTCTCCGGTACAGGCCAGAACCCTTCGCAAACATGAACCGAATTCGCCTATCCGCATGATTGCACCGGGCAAGGTATTCCGCTGGGATAACGATGCCACCCATTCTCCCGTATTCCACCAGGTGGAAGGTCTTGTGGTGGATAAGGGCATCAGCTTTGCAGACCTGAAGGGTACGCTGGAAATCTTCCTGAAGGACCTCTTCGGCTCTGACACCAAGATTCGTTTCCGCGCCAGCTATTTCCCCTTCACCGAACCGTCGGCGGAAGTGGATATTTCCTTTGCCGCCCGTACCGGTGAGGAAGATGGGGACCCGGACTGGCTGGAAATCCTGGGCTGCGGCATGGTTCACCCCATGGTGCTGAAGCTTAATGGATACGACCCGGAAAAGGTGAGCGGCTTTGCATTCGGCATGGGCATCGAACGTATCGCCATGCTTCTTTACGGAATCGATGATCTCCGTAATTTCTATGAAAACGATGTAAGATTCCTGAAGCAGTTCTAATGGAAGGGAGATTATATAGATGAATGTTTCTTTAAAATGGCTGGGAGCCTTAGTAGATATAAAGGGAATGAATCCGGATGATATGGCGGAAACGCTGACAGTGGACGGCATTCCTGTTGAGCATGTCATCCGTCCAGGAGAAGGTATTAAGGGCGTGGTTACCGGTAAAATCCTGTCTGTGGAAAAACATCCCGACGCTGACCACCTTCTCATCTGCCAGCTGGACGTGGGGGAGGAAGAACCGGTGCAGATTGTCACCAGCGCTTCCAACGTAAAGGCAGGGCAGATTGTTCCCTGTGCCCTTTCCGGTGCCCATGTACCTGCTGCCCATGACAACAAGGCACCCGGCGGCCTTCGTCACGGCGATATCAAAATCAAGGCAGGCAAACTTCGCGGCGTGAAATCCGCCGGTATGATGTGTTCCCTGGGAGAACTGGGCATGGACGCCAACCTGTTCCCCGCCCTGAATCACGAGGGCATCCTTATCCTTCCGGAAGATACACCGGTGGGCGTGGATATTCATACACTCTATGACCTGGACGATGTGGTCTATGAAATGGAACTAACCGCTAACAGGGCAGACTGCTTCAGCATGATCGGCATGGCTCTGGAAACCGGCGCCATTTTCAAAAAGAAAGTGACCCTGCCGGAGATTTCCGTGAAGGAAGAGGGCGCTCCCATCGAAGGACGGGCCTCCGTTCATATTTCTGAACCGGCCTACTGCAAACGCTTCTGCGGACGCCTTCTGGAAAACGTGAAAATCGGCCGTTCCCCGGAATGGATTGAAAACAGACTCCGCAGCAACGGCATCCGTCCCATCAATAACGTGGTGGATGCTGCCAACTACGTGATGCTGGAAATCGGACAGCCCCTCCATACCTATGACTACGATAAAGTAGCCGGTCATTCCCTCACCTGCCGCCACGCCCATGAAGGTGAAAAAATCGTCACCCTGGACGGACAGGAAAGACAGCTCAATCCTTCGGACCTTGTCATTGCTGACGGTGATGACAAGGCAGCCTGCATAGCCGGCGTTATGGGCGGCTTTGACTCTGAAGTCACCTCTGAAACAAAGAATGTATTCCTTGAATCTGCTGTTTTTGACTCCGCTTCTATCCGCAGGACCTCTCGCCGCCTGGGCCTTCGCTCCGAAGCTTCCGGCCGCTATGAAAAAGGCATCAACCCCGCCAGAAGCGAAATGGCCATCGACCGCATCTGCCAGCTCCTGGAAGAAGAGGGCGCTGCCACCACAGCTAAAGGTATGCTGGATGAATATCCGGTCAAAGCAGAACCTCAGGTCATTAAGACCACGGTAAAGAGAATTAACGACTACATCGGCATTAACATGCCCAAAGAACAGATGATTGAGATTCTCCGGGACCTCTATTTCAAAGTGGAAGAACAGGATGGAAACCTCACTGTCACGGTTCCTGATTTCCGTCTTGACCTTAGCGGCATGCCGGACCTGGCAGAAGAAGTGGCCCGGGTATACGGCTACAAGAACATCCCCATCACCACCCCCTGGAGCGCCATTGCCAAAGGCGCCATGTCCAAGGAACAGGATGTTATTTTCCGCATCACCGACAGCCTGGTGGCCGACGGCCTCTCTGAAGTGGTAAACTACAGCTTCATGGACAAGAAGGACCTGGAAAAACTGAACTTCCCCTGGGGCCACAAGGTGTACAATGCCATTCCCATTATGAACCCCATTTCCGAAGAATATCCGGATATGCGCACCACCCTTCTTCCCGGCCTCATGCATACCCTTTCCTACAACATCTCCCAGAAGAACGAAGAAGCAGCCATCTTCGAGTCCGGCCATGTATACCAGCCTAAAGAACTGCCGCTGAAGGAACTGCCCTATGAATACGAACTTTTCTCCGGCCTCCTCTACGGAAGCCCCGACGAAGCAGGCTATCCTAATAACGGCAGGAAATACGACTTCTTCGATGTGAAAGCCATCATGGAAAACGTGCTGGAAGCCCTGGGCGTCAGGGACTATGAAATCCGCCGTTCCACCTATCCGGTCTTCCATCCCGGTATCTCCGCGGACTTTGTGAAAGACGGAAAGACCCTCATGTCCTTCGGACAGCTCCATCCGGCAGTACTGGACAAATGGGGCATCAAGAAAGAAGTCTACGGCTTTGTCATCTTTGTTCCGCACCTGATGACCATGGTGGACGAAACCATCGACTACACTAAGATTCCGAAATTCCCGGCTTCCCAGCGGGACCTCTCTCTCCTGGTGCCTGAAGAACTCACCAACGACGAAGTGGAAGAAATCATCCGCAAAGCCGGCGGCAGACACCTGGAAACCCTCCGCCTCTTCGACCTCTACCAGGGCGAACAGGTCAAGGAAGGCTGCAAGAGCATGGCCTATAACCTTACTTTCCGCGCTGAAGATCGTACCCTCACCGATAAAGAAGTGGACCAGTGGATTGAAAAAATCGTCAAAGCACTGGAAAAAGCAAATATTACCCTTCGCGCATAACAGCATATGTGCATAAGAAAACCCCGGAAAATCGGAATGATTTTCCGGGGTTTTTATGGTTGGGATTTGACAAGCCTGCGGCGAGAATGAAGAGTGGGGCAGGAAGGTTAGTACGCAGCGGCTGCCGCCGAGAGGCGGCTATATACTCATCGCCCGCAGGGCGATACCACCAGCCTCTGAACCTTCTGAACCCTTTGAACCCTCTGAACCTTCACGCCCAAAGGGCGTGTCCATGAACCTTCTGAACCCTTTGAACCTTCGAGGCCAGAGGCCCCGCCATTGTTACTCCGGCCCCAGGGTATCTCTTTTTTCGTTCTTGTGGCGCATATAGTTGGCCACCTTCTGGCCGGCGGTCTTCATCTGCTGCCTTGTATTCTTGAACTTGTGGAGGGTGGTGGACTTGGACTTGATATTTGGCTTCATGTCCGGGTTGATATTACCCCGCTTTACAGAGGTGGCCCTGATTTTTTCAGGATGCAGGGAGGCCCGGAGCACCGCCATGGTGCGGGCAGGCTTCAGGTCCATGTCGAAGCTGTAGATGTCCACGGCTGCATAGCACAAATCCGGGTACCAGTGGATGCAGATGTGGGATTTAGGACCGTAGGCAGCGGCGGTCAGTTCGTTATCGCTTTCATGGAAGAAAGTATCCTTCACTTCCATGCCGATTTTTTCAGCAGCGTCGGTGAGAGCCTGGAGGGCAGTCTGAGATGACTCGATGGAATCCATATCGCAGTTGTAGCAGTCAATGAGCAGATGTTTTCCTATATAGTTATCCATATTGCGTTCCTTCTTTAACAAAGATTTTTATATCGGTTTCATTATAACAGAATTTTATCCGCCATGCAGTATAATTGATGCAATTCATTTGCAATAACCATAATATACATCCGCTGATGTTCCATAATGTGAATAAATAACCGGTGAAATGTAAAATATACAGGTAAAATATTGGCTAAATTTATTTTTATGCAGAAAATATTTGACCTGGCCGCTGAAATGCTTTAAAATTGTAAAAAATATGCAATTTTAAATGAACCAATTATGCAGAATTCCATTCCCGCAGGAACGGGATGAAGGAGACCTATTATGAAAAGATACAGAATCATGAAAATCAAGGAAATCATACAGAACCAGGTTATTGAAACCCAGGAGGAACTAGCGGAGGCTTTGAAGAAGGAAGGCATTGCCGTGACCCAGGCTACCGTGTCCCGGGATATCAAGGACCTTATGCTCATCAAGATTCCCTATAAGAACGGCCATTACCGCTATGCCCTTTCCAATGAAAAGCAGAGTGTCATGTCCAAGAGCCACACCGCCATCCTTTTCCAGGAAGCGGTGGTGAAGATTGATTCCGCCATGAACATGGTGGTGCTTCATACCATCCCCGGCTCTGCGTCTTCTGTGGCCTTTGCCATCGACCATTCCAAGAACGATGTCATCATCGGCACCCTGGCAGGGGATGATACGGTGCTCATCATCCTGAAGACGCCGGAGGACGTGCCGGTGCTCCTGTCCCATATCCAGGGTATGCTCAAGTCCTGAGGCGGAGGCTGATATGCTGCAGAGCCTTCATATCATCAATTTCGCCATCATTGAAGACACGGTCATTGATTTCGACCAGGGAGTCACCGTCTTTACCGGTGAAACGGGGGCGGGGAAATCCATCCTCATTGACGCCCTGGCCATGCTCACCGGCCGCCGGGCCAGCACGGACCTTATCCGCACCGGCGCCGATTTCTTCAAGGTGGAAGGTGTCTTCTACGCCGACAGCTCCATTGTGGACGAGCTGAAGGAAGAGGGCATTGATTCCGACAACGGACAGATTATTATTTCCAGAAAACTCAGCCGCTCCGGCCGGGGAATCTGCACCATTAACGGCAGTTTCTGCACCGTGAAGCAGCTGCAGAAGCTGGGAAAGAAACTGGTACGGCTCCATGAACAGAACGACAACATGGAGCTTCTTTCCATTCCCTTCTGTGAGAAAATGGTGGACTCCGGCACCCCCGCGGTGATGGAAGCCTATCAGTCCTACCGCAGCTCCTATAAGGAATGGAAGAAACTGAAGGACGCCCTGGACGACTATCGGGAAAGGAAACAGGAAAGAGAAAGACGCCTGGACATTCTGGAATGGGAACTGAAGCAGATTTCCTCCGCCTCCCTCCAGGAAGGGGAGGACGAAGAAGTGGAAAAGAAACTCCAGGTCCTCCAGAACCATGAGCGCATTTTCCGCTCCCTTAGGAGCGCCCTGGAAACCATTACCGCCGACGGCGGTCCCCAGGACTCCATTGCCGAAGCGGACAAGGAAATTTCCCAGGCCGCCCGGTACGATGAATCCCTGAATCCTATCCTAGAATCCCTCCGCTCCGCCTCCTTTTCCCTGGAAGACGCCATCGGCAGTATGGAAGACTACATTGCCAGCTCCGATTTCTCCGAAGACGAACTGGAAACCCTGCAGGATCGGAATGAAGTCATTATGGAACTGAAGCGGAAATACGGCCCTGAACTATCCGATGTCCTGGCCTACGAAAAGAAGGCAAGGGAAGAATACGATTCCCTGAAAGAAATCATCTACGACAACGCTGCTCTCCAGAAAAACTACGAAGACCTCACGGTGCTTCTCATGAAAAAGGCGGAAGTGCTGAATAAAGAAAGGATGAAATCATCCGAAATCATTCTGGAAAAAGTGGTATCTTCCCTGAAAGATATGGGCATGGAAAACGCAAGGATGAAGCTCCACCTGCTTCCTGCCCAAACGCCCCTTCCCAACGGGGCGGAAGAAATGGAATTCTACTTCTCCGCCAACATGGGAGAACCCCTTCGGAGCATGAAAGATACCGCCTCCGGCGGCGAAATTTCCCGTATCGCCCTGGCCATCGAAATGGTCATTTCCCGTCTCCTTCGGCAGCAGACACTCATCTTCGATGAAATCGACGTGGGCATCAGCGGAAAAGTGGGCCTCCAGGTGGCCAGGAAAATCGCCTTCCTCTCCCACGCCATCCAGGTTCTCTGCATCACCCACCTGCCCCAGACAGCCTGCGCCGCAGACCGCCACTACAAAATCGTGAAAACCGTCTCCCGCGGCAGGACAGCCACGAAAGCCGTTCTTTTAAATGAAAAAGAACATCTGTCGGACATAGCCCTCATGATTTCCGGCAGCGACTCTTCCCAGAGCGCCCTGGAATCGGCGGTGGAAATGAAGAAAAAAGTAAAGGAATAAAAAAACTCCCATGACTTGGCGGTCATGGGAGATTTTTGTTGGGGAATGGGGATTTGGGGATTTGGGGCTCGCCTCGCTGTCATTTCGAGCGCAGCCGGTCAGCCGCCAATAGGAAAGCCTCTTATTGGGCAGGCTAGAGGCCGACTTCGGCTGACTTGGAGACTCTATGCAGAGTCTCCACAGAGTCGAGAAATCTCACTCCGGAATGATTCGCGCCGCATTGGGGCAGGAGATTTCGGACTCAGAGTTTCAATTGAACACAGACAGCATAATCCTCAACCCTTGGCCCGTGAAGCGGGTGTCAACCTGCCCTTATTCCGCTTAGCATATAGATTCAGAAAATTCTCAAAATGGCAGTAAGCTGTTCTCCGCATTGTCATCTCGAGCGGAGCTGCATGTCGATATGAAGGCAAAAGTATCTGGCTCTATTGAAACTCAGAGTCGAGAGATCTCCTATCACAATGCGGTTTGTGCCATTGAGGAGGGAGATTTCTCCACTCTGCTACGCTGCGGTCGAAATGACATTGAAGCGGGGAGCCTTTTTGTGTTAATTCGTTAAAGATAAGGCGTCTGCCGCCGGATTGTCTGGCTATCTGATAAAAGATTAACCATTTTTTCACAGCCCCTTACTTATTAATCACAATGGTCGAAATATCCCCGTCATTTCCTTCATCCGAGGGAGCAGCGGGAGCGGGGGCCGGCGTCTTGCCGGCCGCCTTTGCTTTGGCCTCTGCTTCCGCCTTTGCTTTTGCTTCAGCGGCGGCTTTTTCTTCTGCTATGCGCTGCTGTTTAGCCCGGGTGAGGTAGACCTTGTATCTTGGTTTGGAGGATACAAGGGCGTTGATTTCAAAAAGGCGGTTCCAGGGGAAGTCGGCCGATACGGTGGCTGGGTCAAGGCCCATTTTCTTTTTGGCAAATTCCTGGATTTCCGCAATCATTTCCTCCTTGATGGCAGGGGTGGGCACCATGTTGGTGGTTTCCTTTTCTGTCATACGGGCGATGTTCTTCCGCACGTTGGCCTGGTAGGCCCAGTTGTCGATATACTGCTCCGTAAGCATGTTCTTATGGTCTTCTTTCGACATATCCGGAGCCAGCACTGCCTGGGCGATGGCGTAGCCGATGGTGTTGGACGCCGTGTTCCAGCCGTTGTAGGCGGCCACTTTATAGAGCAGGTCGTCCTTCACCATGAGATTCATGAGGGTATTGTCGGAGCCGTTGGCAAAATACACGTCCACCATGGAAACGGGAATACCCCGGCCCACCACATTTTTCACTTCATTCATGAAATCGGTGGTGCTCTGCTTCAGCATTCCGAAATTACTGAACTGCCCCGATTCGCCGGTGGAGGCAATGGGGGTATTCACGGCCAGCACGATGTCAGGAATATTCTTCCCTGCCATGGTGCCGCCCACTGCTTCAATATGTTCGCTGATGGTTTTCCCGATGGGCTGGTTTTCATAGCTCGGCACCGTATTTTCTGCCCGTCCCAGAGGATAAATGACGGTGAAGGTGGGCTTTTGATGATTGCTGTCATTGTGGTAGCGGGCAATGAGAAGAAGAGCCAGCTGGTCGGCGCCGGGGAAGGAACCGTATCGGGAAGGGGGGAGACTTTTGGCATCCACCGCCAGATATCGGGCTTCCAAGGCGGACTGGGAATTCTTGCTGTTATCATCATGGCCTTCGCAGAAATAGGTGAAAACGCCGCTCTTCGTGTCCTTGATGAGCATGCGGTTGATGGTGTTGTTCTTTGTGCGCCGCTTGAACCAGTCCTGCAGATATTCACTGGGAATGGAAAGCTTCAGGGAAAGAAGCTCCGCCGCCTCATCGGTGGAAAGCTTTCCTGCGTCCATCTTGTCCTGAAGTCCCGACAGGCGGTACAGATCATTGCCGTACTTGGTGTAGTAATAGGGTTCCACGCCGCTGCCGGAAGCATAGGGGGTGCGCATGATGGTGCCGAAGGCGTAAATAGGGGTCTTCGGGTACTGGGCATGGAGGGCTTTGATTTTATTTTCCCGGGCCATCAGTGTATTGAGGGACTCATTATGCTTTCTGGAATCCACAAGGCCGCCGTAAATCAGGGAATCCGTGGAAATCACAGCTGCATCGGCACGGGCCATGTTCTGCTGCACCCACCGCCAGATCTGGTCCGGACTTCCCCGGAAATTCTTTCCCGACAGATATGCCCTGGGAGGTGTGAGGATAGTATAACCCGCCCTTTCCGCTGTGGAAACGGTGTAATCAAGGCTCACAGGACGGTCATCCTGGGGCACCAGCAGAATCGTTTTCGCATCCACGCCGCTCACAAAAGCGGTGAGGCAGGCAGTCAAGGCAAGAAGACAAATTTTCTTATGAAAAATCAATGATTTATACCTCCGTATCAAAGGATTAATTTGTATTATTATATCATGGGTAAATTGGGAAGGGTAAATGATTTTTAATATATGTGCAGGGCCTCGGCTTTTCTATGAAAAGCCTGCTATCCCTCTTCGTTATGCAGCACTGGAGACACAAAGGTAAATTTCGTAACGTAACGCTCCTTCCTCAGGTGGCAATCCTGCATAGGATTGCCAAGTCGGGCTAAGTTGGCCCTGCGTAGAGCAGCAATGGAGCAACATTATCATTTTTACCCTCGTACACCCTATGTGGTCAGACACCGAAAGGAAGGCCCTTTTATGGGCAGGCTAAGGGTCAATTTGTCTGCCCTTGGAAATCCTTTGCAGGATTTCCACTCACTCAAGGGGCAACAAGAATTAAGAAAGGCCTTCCTTTGGTTTGCCTGACCGGAATGGAGCTGGGCGAAGCCCTGAGGAACACCGAATCATATAGGAAAAGAACTGACGCTGATTCTCCGCCCTCTACGATGCCACTTATTCTGCGGAAGGGGCTCGGCCTTTTCATCGTGCAGCACAAAAACACGGATACAAATCCGTGCCAGACAGTATTGCAGGCCTCTGGGGAAGCGCTGATTCAATCATTGTCTGCTTTTATTCTTGAAATTTTATGCAATGCAAGGAATGGGATGACGCGAATAGCGAGCTATTTAAGGAATCCCATGACGAAGCAGTACATAAAATTTCTTATAAAAGCAGACTCTGTGAATGAATCAGTGCTTCCCCGAAATCAGGCGCCAACGCTGAGCATACAGGAAAGTCCTGCAGCCGCCTTGAACTTGTCGTCCGGGAATGCGGGCTCATG
>NZ_UPZP01000049.1 GCF_900538805.1 uncultured Dialister sp. | reverse complement strand
CTGCGCGCATTCTGCATAGAATGCGCGAGTCGACCAAAGTTGGCCCTTAGCCTGCCCATAAGAGGGCTTTCCTTTTAATTGGTCGACCGACGATTCTTCGCTGACGCTGAGAATGATGTTGTCTGGCGGGAAGTTTAGCACGTAACGCAGTCTGACGTCTGACTTCTGACGTCTAATCCACGCCCCTATCCTCCGTCGCCTAACGGCGCCACCTCCTTCCTATGGAAGGAGGCTAAAAACTGCGGCGGAGCCGCCACCATCCCCTTGAGCGTCAGCGAACACAACCTTTCTACACAACCCGCCGCCCCGGGCGGCCCCAACCTGCGCCGTCAGGCGCGCCCCCTTTTTCAAAATCTGCCGCGAAGCGGCCACCTTCCCCTCTGAACCTTCTGAACCCTTTGAACCCCTCACGCCGCAGGCGTGTCCATCGCCCCAGCGGGCGATGGAACCCCGGTTTCAAAATCATTTTTGATAATCATTATGGGTTATGATAAAATATAAAAGTCATCATTTATTTTTGATAAAAAGTATGATAATGCATATATGAGAGGCGATTTTTATGGCACATTGTAATGAAAACTATTTAAATCTTCAGGGTGCTTATCTGTTTGCCACTGTCAGACAGAAGCAGAACGCCTATGTGGAAGCTCATCCTGATGCGGATATTATTTCCCTTGGCATCGGCGATGTGACCCAGCCCCTGGCTCCGGCTGTGATTGAAGCCATGCACAAAGCTGTAGATGAAATGGCCCATATGGAAACTTTCCGCGGCTACGGTCCGGAACAGGGCTATCTCTTCCTCCGGGAAGCCATTGCGCAGCATGATTTCAAGGACAGGGGATGCGATATTTCCCCCGATGAAATTTTCGTCAGCGACGGTGCTAAATGCGATACCGGCAATATGCAGGAAATTTTTGCGGAATCGGACATTGTAGCCGTTACGGATCCGGTATATCCGGTGTATGTGGACAGCAATGTCATGGCCGGCAGAAGCGGCAAGTTTGTGAACGGTTCCTATGAACGTCTGGAATATCTGCCCTGCTATGAGGAATGCGGTTTCAAAGCCAATCTTCCGTCCCATGACCCCATGATTATTTATCTCTGCTCCCCGAACAACCCCACCGGCGCAGCTCTCAATAAAAAGGACCTCACCATGTGGGTGAAGTATGCAAAGCAGACGGGCTCCGTCATTTTCTTCGACGCTGCCTATGAAGCATTCATTACGGAAGACGACATTCCCCACAGCATTTATGAAATCGAAGGGGCTAAGGAAGTGGCCATCGAATTCCGCTCTTACTCCAAGACCGCCGGTTTCACCGGTGTCCGCTGCGGCTACTGCGTAGTGCCGAAGGAACTGATGCTGGAAACGAAGTCCGGTGAAAAGATTTCCGCCAATGCCCTCTGGGACCGCCGCCAGTGCACCAAGTTCAACGGCTGCTCCTACATTGTGCAGAGAGGCGCTGAAGCTATCTACACCGAAGAAGGACAGAAGCAGATCCAGGCAACCCTTGATATTTACAGAAACAACGCCAAGGTCATTCTGGAAGGCGTGAAGGAAGCGGGCCTGACCGCCTGCGGCGGTGTGAACAGCCCCTATGTATGGCTCTCTGTACCGAAGGGCATGACCAGCTGGGAATTCTTCGACTACCTTCTGAACGAAGCCCAGATTATCTGCACCCCGGGATCCGGTTTCGGACCCTGCGGCGAAGGTTATGTACGCCTCACCTCCTTCAATACGCCAAAGCTTACGAAGGAAGCTGTGGAAAGACTGAAAAAGGCTGTGAAGAAGCTGTCTAAATAAATGGTTTTAGGAGCAAAAATCTACCGTCCGTCATGGAGGGTAGATTTCTGCCTGTTTAAGAAAGTAAGGAGTTTTCATGAGTACAAATCTGCAGATCGGCATTGTGGGCCTTCCAAACGTAGGGAAGAGCACCCTCTTCAATGCCATCACAAAAGCCGGTGCGGAAGCTGCCAATTTCCCATTCTGCACCATTGAACCGAACGTTGGGGTAGTGGAAGTGCCGGACCATCGCATTTACGACCTGGCGGCCATGTTCAAACCGAAAAAAACCACCCCTGCCTTCACAAGGTTTGTAGATATTGCGGGCCTGGTGGCCGGCGCGTCCAAGGGCGAAGGCCTGGGCAACCAGTTCTTAAGCCATATCCGCGAAACCGACGCCATTGCCCATGTGGTGCGCTGCTTTGAAGATGGAAATATTACCCACGTGGAAGGGTCCATCGATCCGGTGAGGGATATGGATATCATCAATACGGAACTTTGCCTGGCAGATCTGGAAAGTGTGGACAAGAAAAGGACAAAAACCGCCAAACTGGCCCAGGCAGGCATTAAGCAGGCCAAGATAGACCTGCCGGTGCTGGAAAAGGTGTACGATGCCCTCCAGAACGGCACCCCTGCCAGAGCCCTTGACCTTTCGGAAGATGACCTGGAAGTGCTGAAGGAACTGAACCTTATCACCCTGAAGCCGGTTCTCTACGTGCTCAACATGGCGGAAGACGATATTGCAGACCCCCTGGCCAATGAATTCGTCAAAGCAGCCAGTGAAGAGGCGGAAAAAGAAGGGGCCAAGTGGGTTCCCATTTCCGCAGAAATCGAAGAAGAAGTGTCCGAACTGGACGGTGAGGAAGCCAAAGCCTTTCTGGCAGACCTGGGAGAAGAAGAGCCGGGCCTGAACCGCCTCATCCGCACCGCCTACTCCATGCTGGGACTTATCAACTTCTTCACCGTAGGCCCCGATGAATGCCGCTCCTGGACCGTCAGGGCAGGCACCAAGGCGCCTAAGGCTGCCGGCAAGATTCACTCCGATATTGAAAGAGGCTTCATCCGTGCAGAAATCGTTTCCTACGACGACCTCATGGCCTGCGGCTCCTACAATGCAGTTCGTGAAAAGGGACTGCTCCGGGTAGAAGGCAAGGATTATATCATCCAGGACGGAGATATCGCTTATTTCCGCTTTAATGTATAAACAGAGAAAGGAAAAGACCGGCGGCTGCCGGTCTTTTTTATAAACCATGGAAAAAATATACAAAACCATTGTGGAAGGAAAATTCATTGACCGGCCGAACCGCTTCGTGTGCCATGTGGAAGTAAACGGGGAAAAGGCTCTCTGCCATATGCCCAATCCCGGCCGCATGAGGGAATTCCTCTTCCCCGGGGTGAAACTCTATCTCACACCGAACAGGAAAGGCCTTCGCACCGCCTATCGGGTGGTGGGCTGCGAAAAGGGGAGCCACATCTTTTACCTGGACACCACTAAAGCCAACGACGTGGCCGCTTACCTCGTGCAGCACCATAAGATTCCGGGCTGGGAGAACTATTTCCTCGCCGGCAGGGAAGTGACCATGGGGGACAGCCGCTTCGACCTCCTTTTAGGCGATGCGGAAACGGGAGAAACCTTCCCGGTGGAAGTGAAATCCTGCAGCCTTTCCGGCGAAAATGGCGCCATGTTTCCCGACGCCCCTACGGAAAGGGGAAGGAAGCACATTACCCATCTGGTAGAAATGGGAAAGGCCGGGGAACACGCCGGTCTCCTTGTGCTTATTCACTATAAAGACGCCCGCTGGTTCCTTCCCAACTACCATACAGACCTCCCCTTTGCAGAAGAATTCAGGAAGGGCATGGATTTCCTGGACTGGAAGGCCTGCTGTATTTCCTGGACCCCTGCATTCCTCATGCCCCAAAAGGCAAGACTCATCCCGTCGTCCAAAGAAGTTTTGGACAGGGAAATGGGAAACGCCGGGGACTACATGATTGTCCTCCAGATGGAAAAAGACAGCACCATCACCGTGGGAAGCCTGGGAGACGTTCATTTCCCCAAAGGGTACTACGTCTATGTGGGAAGCGCCAAAAAGAACCTGGACCAGCGCATCGCCCACCACCGGGCCCTTCGGAAAAGAAAGCACTGGCACATGGACTACCTCCGCTCCGCCTGCCGCTTCACCGGCGCCATCCCCATCCGCACCAGTGAAGACCTGGAACACAAACTGGCAGCAGCCCTCTCCCGCATATCCCACTGGACCATAGAAGGATTCGGCTGCACTGACTGCTCCTGCACCTCCCACCTTTTCGGCTTCTCCGAAAATCCCATGCACATGAGGGAATTCGTGAAAATAGAAGAGGATTTTGAAATCAACCGGCTGGATAGGTATTTTTGAAACGGCCTTATGGACACGCCCTTTCGGGCGTGAGGGTTCAAAAGGTTCAAAGGGTTCTGAAGTTTGACACGGCCTTCGGCCGTGAGGGTTGTGGTGGGCGGCTCTGCCGCCAATATGAATAAAACCTTTACAACCGGGCTTCGCCCGTGGGAAAACATGCAAACCGCCCTTCGGGCGGGGAAATGCACCCCTTCTGCCGCCTGCGGCGGCGTCTCTCCACGGGAAAGCGTCTCACACGATTCTCAGTCGCCCAAGGGCTCCCTACGAATCGTGTTCGCTTGCCACCCCGGAGGGGGAGATTCTAGCGACGCTATGCTTTGAGTTACTTATGAATAATTGCTTCTCGGCGGTTTATTCTGCCCCCTGAATAGGGGAAGTCCGGCGCAGCCGGATAGGGGGTGGCGAACGCAGTGAGCCAATCAGCAGAATGTTTATCATGCTATATGATACAGGAAGACAATCCCGTAACGCAGGCTCCTTCCTCAGGAAGGAGCTGGGCGAAGCCCTGAGGATAGGTCCGAACTTTTTCCCAAGACTTAACGCTCCTAGCCTCCGTCGCCTAATGGCGACACCTGCTGGCCGGGCTTTAAGGTGTTCGCTTGATGTGCAGGCTATGCTCACACAAGAGCCCGGCTCAGAAATCCTCTGCAGGATTTCTGCCTGTGGAAGGGGGCTCTTGCTCTTCGTCATGTAGCAGTGGTGACAATAAGGGCAATCCCGTAACGCTGACTATATACTCATCGCCGAAGGCGATACCTTCCCCTTTGAACCCTCTGAACCCTCTGAACCCTCTGAACCTTTTTAACCCTCTGAACCTGGGCCGCTTCGCGGCCCCTGGGCGATACCACAACCTTCTGCCCCCTTACTTTACCGAACTATCCACTCTATCATTTCTGTACTTAATAGAGAAATAAACAAACACCACCGCTGCTCCCACGAATCCTGCCAGCGCTGTGAGCTG
This sequence comes from uncultured Dialister sp., assembly GCF_900538805.1. Taxonomy (GTDB): domain Bacteria; phylum Bacillota; class Negativicutes; order Veillonellales; family Dialisteraceae; genus Dialister. The sequence goes on along the minus strand of NZ_UPZP01000049.1, from coordinate 10,714 downwards.
GGCGCTTTTGAGGCCCAGGGCCAATGTGCCGTAGTCTCCCCGAAAGTTTTCCAGGAAGAAACGGAGGAGGGAGTAAAGCATAATGTAGAGGCAGAAGGTGGTGCCTCTGGCGTGTTTGAAGCAGGAGTACCAGAGGAGAAGGCCCAGAATGATGAGGTCTCCCTGGCATTCCCAGACCTCTGCCGGCCACAGGGGCTGGGCGCCGTAGGTGTGGTAGGCCAGGGTGGTGGAGGGGTAGAGGATGCCGAAGTCGGCGCCGGTGGGGTGGCCGAAGGCGTCGCCGTTCATGAAGTTCGCAATGCGGCCGATGGCCTGGCCGAAGATGATGGCCGGAGCGATGATGTCAGCAAACTGCAGTACCGGAATATGCCTTTTCTTCAGGAAAATATATCCGGCGATGCATGCAAAGATGACGCCGCCTTGGATGGCCATGCCTCCCTGCCACACGAAGGGGATTTCAAGCAGGTGGTTATGGTAATAATCCCAGTCGAAGAAGAAAACATCCCAAAGCCTTCCGCCGATGATACCGACGAAGGCGATAGTGAGGCCCAGGTCAAACATGCATTCATGCCAGCCCCGTCCATCCTTTTTTAGGAAATAGTAGGCCATAATGCAGCCGAATATAATGCCTAAAGAAAAAAAGATGCCATAGAAGCGGATGGGAAAGCCGCCGATAAATGTTACATACTGGTGCATGGATAAAGTCTCCTTTGCATGAAATGAAAAAGACCGCTGTACATGGTCACGGCCTTGCCGGAATTTTCTTTATACAATTATACAATAATCTGCAATAGGGCAATCGAACTGCCCCAATTTGTATCTAATGATACATTTATTAGCAAATGTACCGTATGTACATATATTAATCTAATTCGCCACTAACAATAAAAAACTTTTATACCCATAGGGGGTATAGGTACAAGGACAATTTTAATTGTATTTTTAATATAGACCTGAGTGAATATGAATTCATAAAAATCTGATAATTACGGAACTTTTTACGAATAAATTCTGTTGTAATAGGAAACGCAATATATAATTTCATTCTAATAATTAAATGGCAATTAATATTTCTCTTTTATTTCATACAGAAAAGACTTGAAATCACCAAATTTCATGGTATGATGATTATAGAAATTTTAAGTTCCTGAACAGAACTTATGTCGGCTGCTTCAAAGGAAATAATAATAACAATCAAATTCCTATAATAACAACAATAATCATGGCAGCCTTTTTAATTTGTTTTTGCTATTTGCCTTTGGGAGGTACTATGATGAGAAACTGTGTATTAATTATTGAACACGACCCCAGTGTGAGCCGTTTCATGCAGCTGAAGCTGGAGGAAGCGGGCTTCACCAGCCTGATTGACAATACCGGAGATAATGCCGTTGACCTGGCAGGCCAGAGACAGGCGGATATTATTATTCTTGACCCCGATGAACCGATGAAAGGCGGTCATGAAATCCTGGGAAAGGTGAGAGAAATCAGCCCCATTCCTGTGATTTACCTGTCCTCCGATACCAGCGTGGATGCCAAGGTGAATGCCCTCAATGCGGGCGCCGATGATTATATGACAAAACCCTATGCCACCAAGGAATTGATTGCCAGAATCCATGCAGCTCTCCGCCGTCACGAAGAACCGAAGATTATTGTGGATCCCGCATTCACCATCGGTGACCTGTCCATTTATCCCGACCGCCATGAAGTGCGGGCAGGGGATGAGGTGATTGACCTTACGAAAAAGGAATTTGACCTCCTTCTTTTCCTGGCTAAAAACAAGAACCGCGTCATCAAGAGAGAAGAAATCCTGGAAAAGGTATGGGGCTACGGCTATGCAGGAAAGACCAATATTGTGGACGTGTACATCCGCTACCTCAGAAGCAAGATTGATGAAAAAGTAGGAAAGAAATACATCCATACGGTCCGTGGTATCGGATACGCTGCCAGGGACTGATATGATTAAACAAGTGATTGTGGTGGAAGGAAAGTCGGATATAGCCCGGGTAGGCATGGCAGTGGATGCGGATATGATTGCCACGGAAGGGTTTGCCCTGAAGAAGGAAACCATTGAAAAAATCCGTTATGCCTATGAAAAAAGGGGGATTATCATCCTTACGGACCCTGACGGACCGGGAGAACGTATCCGGCAGCGCCTTTCCAAGCTGTTTCCCCATGCCCTCCATGCCTTCGTACCCAAGTCGGAAGCCTCTACGGCAGATGATGTGGGCATCGAAGACGCATCGCCCGCATCCATTCGGAAAGCACTGGAAACACTTCGCATCCTTTATCAGGAAGACTCCGGTCTCTTTTCTGCTGCTGACCTCTTCGCAGAAGGCCTTGCAGGCAGTCCGGATTCCTCTGTCAAAAGGGCTAAAGTGGGCGCCATTTTAGGCATTGGCTATGGAAATGGCAAACAGTTTGTAAAAAGACTCAACCATTATGGTATTACCCGTGAAGAATGGGATAGAGCACTGCAAATGTGCCGGGAGGATGCATGATGCTGGAAGCCAATCTTGCAGACCGCCAGGTGGTGCAGTATGTGATCCGCCGGTTTGGCATCCATGCCAAACATAAGCTGGGGCAGAATTTCCTTATCCGCCCGGATGTGGTATCGGCCATAGCAGAAGCGGCGGAACTGGGAGAGCATGTGCCGGTCATGGAAATCGGAGCCGGCATAGGCACCTTGACACAGGCTCTGGCGGAAACAGGGGCTGACGTCACCGCTTTTGAACTGGACAAAAGTCTGGAACGGGTGCTTTCCCACACCCTGGAACATTATAAAAATATCCATATCATTTATGAGGATGTGCTGAAGGCAGACCTGAAAACCATTTTGGGAGACCGGGACTGGCGATGCGCCGCCAATCTGCCCTACTACATTACCACGCCCATCCTCCTTTCCCTCATCCAGTCGGACCTGCCCATTTCCCTTTTTGTATTCATGATGCAGAAGGAAGTGGCCGACCGCATCCTGGCCCTGCCGGGATCCAAGGACTACGGTGCATTGACATTGGCAGTCAACTTTGACTGCACCGCGGAAAGGGTGCTTGACATCCCTCCCTCCGCCTTCATCCCAAGACCTCAGGTCACCTCCACGGTCCTCAAAATCCGGAGAAGGGAAAAACCGGCGGTAGAAGTGAAAGACAGAAAACTTTTCTTCTCCTTGGTAAAAATGGGCTTTGGCCAGCGCAGAAAAGTATTCACCAACGCCATGAAATCCGGCGGTATTCCTGCCGACTGGATACCGGAAATCCTTGCAAAAGCCGGAATCGACGGCAAGAGAAGGGGAGAAACCTTCTCCATGGAAGAATACGGCCGCCTGGCAGACGCCTGGTATGACAAGATTCATGAATAATAAGGAACCCGGAGAGAAATCTCCGGGTTTTGCTGACTGGTTGGCTAGTGTGCTAGTGGGTTAGTGTGCTAGTGGGCTGGTAAAACCATACAAACGCCTTGTCGGATCGGTCGGGCGATTCTGAGGAAGGTCCTTTTATGTGCAGGCTAAGGACCAACTTCGCCCGACTTGGAGACCCTCTGCAGGGTCTCCACATAGGAAATGCACCCCTATCGGTGGCTGGCGCCACCACTTCCCCCTCCGGGGGAAGTACCGCCGCAGGCGGGGATAGGGGTGCATTTCCACGAGCGAAGCGAGGTTGTTTGGTTTTCGCTGCCGACAGGCAGCAATGCCGCCGAAGGAGGCATACAAACTCATCGCCGCGAAGCGGCGATACCACAACCCTCGCAGCCACAGGCTGCGTCAAACCTAAGAACCCTCCGGCCATAGGCCGGTCAAACTTAAGAACCTTTCCCCTCTGACACCTTTGAACCCTGGCCGCAAAGGAGCCTAAATATATCTTTACAAACCCCGATACCGGCGCTATAATAAGGACAACGCAGGGAAAGAGAATACCTTTTCCTTATGCCTTTAGAGAAAAGACGGCTGGTGAAAGTCTTGGCAGAAGGGGAAGTTTCCACTCAGGAGCGGCCGGTGAGGAACCGGACGGCTGGTGACCGATACAAACTGTGAGCTGGCTTTTGCAAATTGGGTGGCACCGCGATGACTTCGTCCCATGGAGGGGTGAAGTTTTTTTATTTCCTCGCTTATATGCCGGAAACCGGCAAATTTGATACAGGGAGAGATAGTTATGTTAGACATCAAATTTATTCGTGAACATGCTGATGAGGTTAAACAGAACCTGGTGAACCGTCACAACCCCTTTGACCTGGACAAGGTGCTGGAACTTGACGGAAAGAGAAGGGAACTTCTGCAGGAAACGGAAGCGCTGAAGAGCGAAAAGAATGCAGAGTCCAAGAAAATCGCCCAGGCAAAGAAGAACGGGGAAGATGCAGCAGATGCCATCGCTTCCATGAGGGAAGTAGGAAAGAAAATTTCCGCCATTGACAAGGAACTGGGCGAAGTGGAAGGCACACTGAACGAGCTCCTTCTCCATATCCCGAACATGGCTGATAAATCCGTTCCCATCGGCAAGGACGACAGCGAAAATCCGGAAGTCCGCCGCTGGGGCGAAATCCCGAAGTTTGATTTCCCCATCAAAGCCCATTATGAACTGGGCGATGACCTGGGAATCCTGGACGCAGAAAGGGCAGGCAAGGTTTCCGGCGCTCGCTTCTATTTCTACCTGTCCGGTGCAGCCCGTCTGGAAAGGGCAGTATACAATTTCATGCTGGACCTCCACACAAAAGAAAATGACTACACCGAAGTGATTCCGCCATACATCATCAACGGCAAATCCATGCAGGGCACCGGCCAGCTGCCGAAATTTGCGGAAGATATGTACAAGGTGGAAGGGGAAAACATGTACATGACCCCAACCGCCGAAGTACCGCTGACCAACTATTTCTCCGGCGAAATCCTGGACGGAGATATGCTTCCGGTTCACCTCACCGCCCTTACCCCCTGCTTCCGCAAAGAAGCAGGTTCCGCCGGCAAGGATACCCGCGGCCTCATCCGCCAGCACCAGTTCCATAAGGTGGAAATGGTGAAATACTGCAAACCGGAAGACAGCTGGGACGAACTGGAATCTTTGACCGCCGAAGCGGAAAAGGTGCTGCAGCGCCTGAAACTCCCATATCATGTAGTATGCCTCTGCACCGGTGATATCGGCTTCTCCTCTGCCAAGACCTATGATATCGAAGTATGGATGCCGGCACAGAACAAGTACCGTGAAATTTCCTCCTGCTCCAACTGCCTTGATTTCCAGGCACGCCGCGCCAACATCCGCTTCCGCCGCACCCCCGGCGCTAAACCGGAATTCGTGCACACCTTAAACGGCTCCGGCCTGGCAGTAGGCAGAACCGTGGCTGCCATCATGGAAAACTACCAGCAGGCAGACGGTACCATCAAGGTTCCGGAAGCACTGGTTCCCTACATGGGCGGCATCACCGTCATCGGAAAGAGAAACGGCTTCCCCAGCTCCAAACCTGCAGCTAAAGAAGATAAATAAAGAATCATCCCAAAATCCCTGTCATAAGGCAGGGATTTTTTTTTATGGGGATTGAGAAGGGAAAGAAATTAGACGATAGAAATTAGACGAAAGATATTAGATGAAAGATATTAGATAAAAGACAATCAGACGCCCCTATCCTCCGCCGCCTAACGGCGCCACCCCCTTCCTGAGGAAGGGGGCTCTTACTCTTCGTCATGCAGCATTGGTGTCACAAATGTAAATCCCGTAACGTCAGGCTCCTTCCTCAGGAAGGAGCTGCCCGAAAGGGCTGAGGATAGGTCCAAAAGGATTTAGGAAAGAACTTGACGTCCCTATCCTCCGACTCCTTCCCGCCGACAGGTATTTATTAATATTTCTATCACTTACGGCTTGAACCGAGATTCTTCGCTTCGCTCAGAATGACGATGAGGCGGGAAGGTAATCCAGTAACGCAGTCTGACGTCTGATTTCTGACTTCTATCGTCTAATCCACGCCCCTATCCTCCGTCGCCTAACGGCGCCACCCCCTTCCTGTGGAAGGGGGCTCTTGCTCTCCGTTATGCAATGTTGTAGACACAAGCGCCAATCCCGTAACGCTGTCTATATACTCATCGCCGCGAAGCGGCGATACCACAACCCTCAGCGGCCAAAGGCCGCTGTCAAACCTAAGAACCTTCCGGCCGAAGGCCGGTCAATCTTAAGAACCTTAACTCTCCGGCCATAGGCTAGTCAAATTTCAGAACCTTTTCTCCACGTACCCTCGAACCCTATGCCCACAACAAAAAGGACCGCAGCGCGGTCCTTTTCATATACACCTTATTTATCGCTGTAAATGGATTCCATGGTCATGGGCAGGTCGTTATTGACTCCTTTGCTCAGGATAAACTGGCCCACATCCAGGACGCCGGTCCGGAAGCCCGATTCGCAGCCCCTGAGGTAAATGTCCCAGAGCCGTTTGAATTTCTCATCGTATTTGTCGGGCAGGCTGTCCTTATGGGCGTTGAATGCTTCAGCCCAGCAGTGGAGGGTTTTGGCATAGTGGCGGCGGAGGCTTTCAAAGCCGATCATGCGAAGACCGAAGAGGGGGAAGAGGGAGACCGTTTCCCGAATGCCCGGTACGTAGCCGCCGGGGAAGATGTACTTGGTCATCCAGTTCTTTGTCTGTTTTTCCTGGGGATCCATGTTCAGGATGGAGTGGAGCAGGAAGAGGCCGCCGGGCTTCAGGAGATGGGATACTTTGTTGAAATAGAGGGGCAGGTAATTCTTGCCCACATGTTCGAACATGCCGATGGATACGATTTTATCAAACTGGTAGTCGTCGGAATCCAGGTCCAGATAGTTTTCCAGAATGACGTCGCATCTGCCGTCCAGTCCTTCTTTATGAATCCTTTCTTTCGCTGTCTTATACTGTTCTTCCGAAAGGGTAATGCCATAGGCGTGAACGTTGTATTTTTTGGCGGCATAAATGATAAGTTCGCCCCAGCCGCAGCCGATATCCAGCAGCTTTTCGCCGGGCTTCAGGAAAAGCTTCCGGAGGGACAGGTTGATTTTATTCATCTGCGCTTCATAGAGGCTGTCGTTTTCGTGTTTGAAATAGGCGCAGGAATAAGTTTTAGTGGGGTCAAGGAATATATCGAAGAGTTCGTTGCCTAAATCATAGTGGGCATGGATATTTGCCTTTTCTCTTTTTTCTTCTTCCTTGATGAGTTTCTGGCGAAGGGAACCCAGGTGGTAGGGGAGCTCCACCGGATCCTTTTCAAAGGCGGTGGCTACGATATCATCCAGATTTCCTTCAAAATCCACGATGCCGTCCACATAGGCTGAACCTATAAGGACATCCAGGTCTTCTTTCAAATCGGAAGGGGAGAAGTTCGGTTCTTTATTGAAAATAACTTTAAATCTGGGTGGGGTGGAGCCATAGCTCTTTTCCGTGCCATCCCAAAAACGAACGGTGAAACCACCTTTTTTCCATAACTGCAAAGCCATGTTAAGCGCTTCTTTTTTAAACATAAGGCACCTCCAGATTTAAATTTTATTGCTTATCATTATTATAACACTTTACATCCGGAATGGTTATACCGTAACTGCCGTAAATAAGCTTCTTTTGCAGAAAGTGGCAGGAAGGTGGCGGAGTATAGTATAATTTAAACAGAAGGAAATGGAATTTCTTTCGAGAATTTTTCAAAAGGAGGCGGGATGATGAAATATCATTGGGAAAGACTCATTATTTTCCTGCCTTTTTTTCTGTCCTTCTTTGAACCGGCCCTTGCCTTTGACGGCAGGGATGTGGCGATGATGATTAAGAATCCCGTCATTGAAACGGTGCTGGCAGCGGTGATCCTGATTTCCATTGCCGCTGAAATCAAGACCGCCGGATTTTCAGGCGGTGCCCTGGCGGCGGCCATAGCCGGGTGCATACTCATCGGTGCCAACTGGTATGAAGAGGAAAGTTTCTTTTGGGAATTTATCCTCTACTTCGGCGGTCTGGTGCTGATATTCACGGATATCCTCCTTTTCATGTCCGGCGCCGGTATCCTCTGCGGTCTGGTGCTGGTTCTGGGAGGCCTGTTCTTTACCTTTGGCGGCGGCACGGAGGCACTTTACATATTATCCTTTGCCGTCCTTGCAGCGGGGGTGGGGCTCTATTTCATCCTCGGTCATCTGGAGGGCAGCCGCTTATGGAAGAAAATCACTCTCCACACGGAACTGAAAGGAAACAGGGGCTTCGTTTCTTCTTCCAAGAATCTGAAGGGGCTGGAAGGCAGGAAGGGGATTGCGGTTTCCGTACTCCGGCCGGCAGGAAAGGTCAAGATCGAGGGGGAGCTGGTGGACGCCCTGTCGGAGGGCACCTTCATTGAAGCCGGAAGGTCTGTGATGGTGGTCAAAGCAGAATCAAGCTATGTCGTAGTTAAGGCAATCAAGTAATATGGTATTTCTATTTCTTAAAAACAGGAGGAATGTATGGAACTCATGGTATTTCCCTTTATGGTCCTTGTCATTGTGGTGGCAGGCCTTTCAGTATTTCTTCATTTCGTGCCCATTGGTCTATGGATTTCCGCTCTGGCTGCGGGGGTCAATATTTCTCTCTTCAACCTGGTGGGCATGCGTATCCGCCGGGTGGAACCAAGAATGATTGTGCTGCCCCTTATCAAGGGGACCAAGGCAGGGCTTGCCCTTAATGTGAACCAGCTGGAAGCCCATTATCTGGCCGGCGGCAATGTGGATAATGTGGTGGATGCCCTGATTGCGGCCCATCGCGCCCAGATTGACCTGTCCTTTGAGCAGGCCGCCGCCATTGACCTGGCAGGACGGAATGTGCTGGAAGCGGTACAGATGAGCGTCAATCCGAAGGTTATTGAAACGCCCACCATTTCTGCAGTGGCTAAAAACGGCATTGAGCTGAAGGTCCGCGCCCGGGTCACCGTGCGCGCCAACATTGATCGCCTGGTAGGCGGCGCTGGGGAAGCCACCATTATTGCCAGGGTAGGGGAGGGCATCGTCACCACCGTGGGCTCCTCCGAAAAACATACGGACGTGCTTGAAAATCCGGACCATATTTCCCAGACCGTACTGGAAAAGGGGCTGGATTCGGGCACGGCCTTTGAAATTCTTTCCATTGATATTGCCGATGTGGATGTGGGCCGGAATATCGGCGCCCAGCTGCAGACGGACCAGGCGGAGGCAGACAAGCAGATTGCCCAGGCAAGGGCGGAAGAAAGAAGGGCCATGGCTGTGGCGAAGGAACAGGAAATGCGGGCTTATACCCAGGAAATGCAGGCCAAGGTGGTGGAGGCGGAAGCCGAAGTGCCCAAGGCCATGGCGGAAGCATTGAAGAGCGGTCATCTGGGGGTCATGGATTACTACAACCTGAAAAATATAGAGGCTGATACGGAAATGCGCGGCAGCATTGCCGGACAGAGCGCCAAGGGTAATAAACAGCCTTAAGGAGGTCCTATGGAACAGAAGGCCCCCAATGGGTATGATTATGGCAGAGTCAGGGAAAAAATGCTTCGCTCCTGGGGAAAAAAGACAGGAACAGCCCCTGAAAAAGAAGAAAAGGCAGAGAAAGCAGATTATTCTGAAAAGAAAATCTTTAAAGTGAAACAGAAATCTGCTAAAATAAAGACAGGAAATGTAAAAAATGTAAAGAAGAATAATGCCGCTGTTCAGAAGAAACGGCAGGAGAGCAGGATTGAAAAGGAAGTTCCTGCGGCAGTTTTACCTTATGAACAGCAGATAAAGCAGGTGGACGCTAAAAAAGAAGAACATTCCGCTACAACAGAAACTATGACAGGAAACGAAGGCCTCTCCGGTCCAGTGCTGGACCCCAGGCAGTGGGTCATGTATGACGCCGTGTTTGGACCGCCCCGGTGCAGAAGACCATGGAAGCCGTGTAGATAAGAGAAAGGCTTGATTGCATTGGATACATATAAAGAGAAATTATACGGGAAGATATTATGGGAATGTTACCGCTCAAAACTGTATATTATTTTTCTGTCCCTTATTTATGTACTCATCAGTGCAGGCGCCGTAGTTTTTGCCATTTCCCATAACATGAACCATGGCATCATATTCTATGTTATTGCGGCGGTGGTGGTGGCCTGCTCCCTGTGGCGCATCAACCGCGTTCACAATCCGGTGGCCCTCATCTGCGAGAAAAAGCTGCTGGTGGCCATGCCCTGGTCCTTCATTAACTCGGACTACCATATTTCCTTCCGTGCCTTCTACATGCCTGTGGAATACAATGAAGTAGCCGGCGTTTCCCACAACTGGAGCCAGCTTTACATCGGCGCCCGCATCACCGGCGGCCTGGTGGCCCTTCCGGTCCAGCTCTCCTACGTATCCGTGGGGGATAAGGCCGATTTCCAAAGCTGGGTGGAACGGAAGCAGGAAGAACTTATAGAAAATACATAGCCGCAGGAAAAAGGGCTGTGAAATTCACAGCCTTTTTTAGTTGGCCGGCATGTGATGCCATTTCTGCGTACTCCGCTCTTCGGAGAATGGGCATGTCCGCCAAAGCCGGCGCTTCTCAGGATAGTCATGGGATAACATTCTCATTTTTGCTCTTATAGTCTTTGCAGCTTTGCATCATTTTCTATGATAAGCAAATAAACCCGCAATGCTTTGCCTTCCTTCGCCTGTTTTTCACAGTTGTGGAGAAGCGCTGCGGCAGTATAAAAATTTCATTGCCCTAGGGAAGCACTGATTAATTCATAGAGTTTCCTTTTATAAGAATTTTTATGCACTGCTTCGTCATGGACCTCCTT
>NZ_UPZP01000048.1 GCF_900538805.1 uncultured Dialister sp. | reverse complement strand
GTCATGGGACTCCTTAAATAGCTCGCTATTCGCGTCATCCCATTCCTCGCATTGCATAAAAATTCTAGAATAAAAGCGGACAACGATTTAATCAGCGCTTCCTTAAAAAACACCACAAAGAAACCCGGTGCCTTTTCCATCCCCTATGCCCAATGAGTTCGGTGTCTGCATGGTCTACGGCCGCTGCTGTACGAGGTACGACGGCGCGCGCCAGGCATGAGTCTCCCGTCATTTCTGCCGCGATAGATGTCTAAGTCCTGGATTTCTCTGTTATTTTTTCAGTTGATACTGATTTTTACCATTTCCGGAAAATGGTGAGGGAGAAAAGCGGTACCATTTTCTGCTTTCCATCACTCCATAGAATCATTTCTTATGGCCATCTTGGAAACATATGGAGTGACATCCGGTAGAACCGCGGGCTTTTCATGCCCCTCTACTATATAAATAACGCGAGATTCAAAAATATGAAAAGAAGAAGTGAAAATTTTTATGAAAACTTTCTTTATCATGTTAAAGGGGCTGAGAAAGAAATGACACTATTTCTTTCTCAGCCCCTTTAACATGATACGGTTAATCAGCTTAACTCCAATTCGTCACGCAAAAAACAGAAAAGCCTATCAGGGGGAGTCTCCAGGTAAGTTCAACCAATGAATCAGGCGTCCGCGCCTTGGCCCTCCCACATACATGGGTGCTGCTCGGATCTAGTCGTCAGAGAGAGGAAAGTCCTGCGAGCGCTCTTCCTTATTGCTTTTCTGTCTTCTGTTTTGGTTCTTGCATTTTCTTCTGTCTATCATCGGCCGATTTTAGAAGAAGGAAGGATTGAAAAGTAGAATTCCCTGATGTTTCTTCATTCCCCTGCCCTCCCCTTACCGCGGATATGAAGGATGGCAGTTTGGAAATCGGATGCATCATCTCATGAGGTCTTTTCATCCCTCTGATACTAATATCGCAGACGGTTCGATTTTTAGACCCCCTGGGAGGAAAAATTTTTGAAAATTTATTTCGGTGTTCCTCAGGGCTCCGCCCAGCTCCTTCCAAAAGGAGGAGCCTGCGTTACGTTCTATGCTGTGAGGCCAATGGAGCGGGGGAGCATGGCGGTAGGAGATTTCTCGACTCCGCTTCGCTGCGCTCGAAATGACAGGAGAGGAGGACGGTGCATATTTTCAAAGCAAAATTCTTAAGAGAGGTTGTAAAAAAGAGGGGCTTATGCAATATAAATGTATGGAGAAGGAAATCAGGAAACTCCATGGAAGGGTTCTGTTCCCATCTGTCATGTATATCGCGAATATTCCGGCCGGAATGCAGCTTTGACAGGTAGGAAAGCCATGAATCCCTGTATACAGGCTCCCGATTCCCCTCCTCGACTTCCCGGGGCCCAGGGAAGTCGGAACGGATTCTGCAGATTCGTAAAAAAGCTTCACAACAAAACAAAAACACGGATACCATCCTTTGCAGCATGAGCCCGCATTACCGGACGACGGGGAAGCACTGATTCAATCGTTATCAAATTTCATTCTTGGATTTTAGTTCAATGCAAGGAATCAGTCGACGCGAATAGCAGGCTATTTAAGGAGACTGATGACGCAGCATTGGACAAAAATCCATATGAAATTTGATTCTGGGAATGAAGCAGTGCTTCCCAGGTTCAAGGCGGCTGCAGGACTTTCCTGTACGCTCAGCGTTGGCGCCTGATTCTGAGAGGCCCGCAATACTGCCTGGCACGGATTTGTATCCGTGTTTTTGTGCTGCCTTCCCACCGTCCCACAGTCATCCTGCGCAACGGCGAAGGATCTCGGTACGTGCCGATAGTAGCTCATTTGCTGTTAAATACCAGTCGGCGGGAAGGCCGCCGTTTGGCGGTCAGGTTTGCGTAGAGTGTCTTTTCGACTGGCAGCGTAGTACACCCTTTGCTGCTGCGCAGCGTTCCCCTCAAGGGGAAACAAGGCGTTACGGGATTTACATTTGTGTCTCCAGTGCTGCATGACGAACAGCCAGAGCCTCCTTCCTAAGGAAGGAGGTGGCGCCGTTAGGCGACGGAGGATAGGGGCGTCAGGTCTATACTATACTAAGAAGTCATCGGACCTATCCTCAGGGCTTCGCCCAGCTAATTCCTGAGGAAGGAGCCTGCATTACAGCCCTTGCCATAATGTTACACTATTCATAAAAAGGCAAAAAGCAGCCCTTGTGAGGCTGCTTTCAAGCACAAAGAAATCCGGTGACTTCCCATCCCCTATGCCCAATGAGTTCGGTGTCTGACTCGGTCAACAGCCGCTGCTGCACAAAGTGCGACGGCTTGTGCCGGAACAGTGTCTCCCGTCATTTCTGCCGTGATAGATGTTTAAAGTCCTGGATTTCTCTGCTATTTTTCAGTTTGCACTGATTTTTGACCATTTTCCGGAAATGGGGAGGGAGAAAAGCGGTACCTTCTTTGGCTCCACCGCTCCGTAGAATCATTTCTTATGCGCAACTCAGAAACATAGGGAGCGGTTTCTGTCAAAACCGCGGGCTTTTCATCCCCCTCTTATATATATAACGGGAGATTTGAAAATGTGAAAAGAAAAAGTGAAATTTTTCAGAAAAACTTACTTTATTCCGCTAAAGGAAAAGAGCCGTGAAGGAAATGGATCCATTTCTTCACGGCTTCTTCTCGTTTACACCTTTATTTTTCAAAGGCTTTCAAAGATAACAGAGAAACGTCAAAGCTTTCATTCATGACAGCGGACAGCGGATAGCAGTCCATCACATTTTCGCTGCTATGGCGTCATGAATGAGGCCTGCATAGGCTGCTGTGCCTTCGTTATTGGGATGGATGTCGTCTCCTCCCAGCCATTCGGGATGTTTAGTTACTTCTCCCTGCCAGTCTACGAGGGTGACGTTTGGGTATTCGGCCGCTATTTTTCTAAGGTAGGCGTTGTTGCTGTCCTGCCAGCCGGTGGCGGGGCAGTGGACGGTGACCCAGAAAATGTGGCGGTCAGGGCCCAGGTAGTCCAAAAGGCCCTTTGTCTGTCCTTCGTACTGGCCGTCCAGGGGGCCGTTGGTGCCAAGGGAGATGACCACCGTATTTCCAAGGACTCCCATCTGGTCCATCTGCCGCGCAATGTCAAGGCCGGCGCCTACGTAGCGGGAAACTTTGGCGTCAATGTAGCAGTCCGGAAGCACGTCCCTTAAGGCCATGGCAGAACCAAGCATGACGGAGTCACCCATGCATGCCACATGGTCCAGGGTGGGACGGCTCCCTGTTTTTGTTTCTTCAGGAACAGGAATGGCTTCCACCTGCTGGGCTTCCAGCATTTTTTCGTTTTCCGCGAACCGTTCTTTCATTTCTCCCATGTCCGACACCCGGCTGTCGGCGGAGTTCCAGATACCCAGGCAGCCGTAGGCCATGAAGGGGAAGGCGGGCAGGGAAATGAGGAGAATCGCTGCTGCCTGGATCACCGTTTTTCTGGGATGGAAGGAGAAATGGATATGTCCGGTGAAGAGGACTGCCAGGAGTTCAGTCCACAGGGCCAGAAGAGCCATGAGTGCGATTTCCAGAATTTCCATGCCATAGGGCATGGCGTCTTCCCATTTCATATAGCGGAAGAGGAAAATCACCGGGTACTGCCAGAGGAAAAGGCCATAGCTGTACTTTCCTATCCACCGGAAAAGGGGATTGTCAATGAGTTTCCCCATAGGCAGGGAGGGGTCCGCCGTCCAGGCCAAAAGAAGGAGGAAGAGCACCGTGTAGGCCGCCATGGCCCATTCGTAAACCATGGAGAGCTGCCCGTCCAGAAAGAGGTACCCCGCCCCAGTTACAAGGAGGGCCGCCCCGTAGAGAAAAGAAAGGATTTTCTTTTTCCATGGGGAGCATGTAGTTTCCATAGGTCTATGGGAAATACAGAATCCCAGAGCCGCCCCTAGAAGGAGGGCATATACCCTGGTGTCGGTGCCGTAGTAGAGTCTTGTCATGTCCATACCTTCGCTGAAATCGTAAGGCATGACAGCCATTGCGCCAAGCCCGGCCAGCAGGAAGAAGGCAGTGCCTGCTTTGGGATTCAGGAGTTTGGAAATCCCTATATAGAGGCCATAAAGAAGAGGCCACAGGAGGTAGTACTGGATTTCAATGCCCAGAAACCAGAGATGGGTAAAGGGGGACTGGCTGGCAATGCGGGTGAAATAGTCCGCATTCTGCCCGATCTGCCACCAGTTGTTGAAGCCCAAGAGTACGGAAAGTACCTCCGGCCGCACGGCTTTGATGATGTCCGGCGCAAAGAAGGAATACACGCCCACCGTCAAAAGAATCATGATGATAAGGGAGGGATATATCCTTTTGATTCGTTTCCAGCCATAGGAAAGGAGGGAAAAAGAGCGCTTTTCCCTTCCCTTTTCTCCGGTGTAGGCCAGTAGGAAACCGGTAAGCACAAAGAAAAGGGATACCCCCAGCCAGCCGCCTTTGAAGGTCTGGGGGAACATATGAAACAGGGTCACCCCGGTGATGGCCAGGGTGCGCAGGCCGTCCAGCCCGGAAATGCGGTTTCCTCTATTTTTCATGGCTTTGATATCATTGTCTGTATAAGAAGCAGCGCCCTTTGCTGCGGTATAGTCGTTTTCCATTTTTCTTCTTTCTTTCCGGAAAGTCCTCCGGAAATGAATACGTAAAAAGCTCATTTTCTCTATAAGCGCCCTATATTCTATACCATTTCCTCCCCTTTTTCCATATGAAAATCCCCCTTTTCCGGATTAGGAAAAGAGGGATTTTTAAGGTTCAGAAGGACACGCCCTTCGGGCGTGAGGGTTGACGGCCCTGGCGGGCCGAAGGTTCTTAAGGTTCTTAAGTTTGACGGGCCCTTGGCCCGAGGGTTATGGTATCGCCTTCGGCGATGAGTATGAAATCAGCGTTACGGGATTACCTTCCACGTCATTATTTGCTAAGCGAAGAATCTCGGTGCATAGTACATTGGAGACAATTTGCATTAAATACAAGTTGGCCGGAATGAGGTGATAAGTGTCAAAGAGATGGCAGTTAGCTGAGGCCAGTTTGGCACCTTTAGATTCATTAGCCGCTAACGCGGCTTTTCTCTCCCAAAGGGCACAAATCACACCTACCTATGAACCAGGCCGTAAAGCACAGCCAATCACGGCCTGAACCTGAGGCACTCAGGGCCCATAGGCCCGTCAAGTGCCTTGAAACCGATTTACTATTGAAAATGCAGCCATTCTAATTGCAGGCGGCCATTTTATTGCCGCTTGCCCATATCCACAAAAGCCGGTCTTCCGCCCATGGGTTCGGCGCTCTTTACGGCGTCGAGAATGGCCAGGCGGATGGCTTCTTCCGCCAGATAGCCCACCGTGTCCACCGGCGCTTCCACTTCGCCGGAGGCCATGGTGAAGACTGTGTCGCCGTCCATGGTTGTATGAACAGGGCGGATGGCCCGGGCGTAGCCGTCGTGGGCCATGCCGGAAACCGCTTTGCATTCTGCCTTGGAGAGTTTCGCATTGGTGATGACGCAGCCAATGGATGTATTGGTTCCCATCTGCCTCTTAAAGCCGTGCATCATGAGTTCATGGGATGAAATGAAACGGCTGCCATCATCGGAAAGGGCGCCCGCCAGGATTTCATCGTTTTCATAGATTTCGCCGCAGGCATTGACTGCCATGTAGGCGCCCACATATAAACCGCCGGGAAGGGCAAATTCCGCATAGCCGGCGCCGCTTTTCATGGCATGGTCAGGGCCCCGGAGTTTTCCCACCGATGCGCCGGTACCGGCGCCATAGCAGCCCACGGGGAACGTATCGGATGCTTTGGAAGCCGCTTCATAGCCCATTTTCATATCAGGATGGGCATGGGAATCACCTATGGCAAGGTCAAAGAGCACGGCGCCGCAGACGATGGGTACCGTAATGTCCCCTACCGGAAAACCCACGCCCCTTTCCGCCAGATAGTTCATGACCCCGCAGTCCGATTCCAGACCGAAGGCGGAGCCGCCGGAAAGAACGACGGCGTGGATTTTCTGTACCGTCTTTTCCGGGCTCAGAAGGTCCGTTTCCCTGGTGCCCGGCGCGCAGCCCCGTACATCCACACCGGCAGCAGCGCCGCCTTCCGGCGCCAGAATCACCGTAACGCCGGTGAGGCCTTTTCTATCTTCCGCCGTACCGATGGTAAAGCCCGGTACGGAAATTTTCCTCATTTCCATTATGCTTCCCCTTTTCTTGCCATAGCAAGGCAGAGTTTTAAGTCCTCCGGCACCGGCGCTTCAAAATGCATGGCTTCGCCTGTGACGGGATGCTTCAGGTCCAGCGTCCAGGAATGAAGGGCCTGCCCTTCGATGGGGAAATGGTCCTTTTTCCATCCATAGAGGGGATCGTTCACCACAGGGTGTCCGATGTAGGCCATGTGCACGCGAATCTGGTGGGTCCGTCCGGTTTCCAGCTTCAGTTCCAGGAAGGAATAGCCCGGCATGAATTCCTCCACCCGGTAATGGGTGACCGCCGGCTTTCCGGTTTTCGGCTGCACGTCCCATTTCATGCGGTCCTTCACGCTTCGCCCCAATGGCAGGCGGATGACCCCCGTATTTCCTTCCATCTGTCCATGCACCAGGGCCAGGTAATGGCGCGCTGCCTCATGGGCCCGGATTTCCTCCTTCAGCACAGGAAAGGCCCTGGCGGACTTGGCGGCCACCATGACGCCGGAGGTATCCTTGTCCAGCCGGTGCACGATACCCGGGCGGATAGGGTCCTCGCAGGCAGAAAGAAGGGAAGGCCCGCAGTGGTAAAGGAGTGCATTGGCCAGGGTGCCGTCGGGATTTCCAAAGCCCGGATGCACCACCATGCCTCGGGCCTTGTTAATCACAATCATATCCTCATCTTCGTAGAGAATATGAAGCGGCAGGTCCTGCGGCACCAGGGTGAGCTCCTGCTTCTCTTCCCAGGAAAAGGAAATCTCCTCCCCCGCCTTCACGTGGTAATTGGGCCGAAGCATTTTTCCCGGAAGAAGGATGGCCTTTCCTTCCTTCATCCATTTCTGCACCTCCGAGCGCGTAAGGCCCGATGCATCCTGCAGAATCTTATCCAGCCTTGCGCCCTCTTCTTTTTCTGAAATATGACAGGTAATCTGATTCATTCACTGTGTCTCCAAAAGTAAAAAGCAATGAGGCCTACTCCCAGGCAGATGAAAATATCCGCCACGTTAAAAATAGGCCAGATACGGAAATCAAAAAAGTCTATTACCGCTCCCAGCCGCACGCGGTCTATGCCGTTTCCAAGGGCACCGCCAAGAAGCATGGCCACGGCAGCAGGAAAATAAACGGGCTTTTTCGGAATCCGTTTCCGCATCACGAAAAAGGCCGCAAAAAGGGCCACCACAATGGCAAGGAAAAACCAGTCCTGGTGCGGCAAGAGCCCAAAGGCGGCGCCGGGATTCAGGATATAGGTGAAATGAAATACATTACGTATCACCGGAATGGTCTCCCCCAGCTCCATGTGGTTTACCACAAACCACTTCACCAGCTGGTCAAAGATGGTTACACAAAAAGCAATCAGTATGGTCGTCATAAAGTCCTCCTGATGTGTATTATACCATAGGGCGCCGCTTTACGGCGCAGGGTTCAAAAGGGTTTACGGACACGCCTTCGGCGTGAGGGTTCAGAGGGTTCAGAGGGTGTGGTATCGCCCTGACGGGCGATGAAGTATGAAGTCAGCGCTACGTACTTACCTTCCCGCCTCCCACTTGTCATCCTGAGCGCAAGCGAAGGATCTCCGTAAGAATCGTAAGTGAGAAAATTGTCATTAACTACCGGTCGGCGGGAAGGCTGCCGTTTGGCAGTCAAGTTTGATTAGAGTATCTTTTCGACCCGCAGCGTAGTACACCCCTGCGCCACTTCGTGGCCCTCTTCCCCTAAAGGGGACGCAAGGGACGTTACGGGATTTGCCCTTTGTGTCACAAGTGCTGCATGACGGAGAGCCAAAGCCCCCTTCCACAGGAAGGGGGCGCCGTTAGGCGACGGAGGATAGGGGCGTCAGTTATTTCACTAAAATAATTCGGACCTATCCTCAGGGCTATC
Organism: uncultured Dialister sp.; assembly: GCF_900538805.1. Lineage (GTDB taxonomy): Bacteria > Bacillota > Negativicutes > Veillonellales > Dialisteraceae > Dialister. The sequence continues at coordinate 7,849 of NZ_UPZP01000048.1, read as the reverse complement.
GCCCAGCTCCTTCCTGATGAAGGAGCCTGACGTTACGGGATTTACATTTGTGTCTCCAGTGCTGCATGACGGAGAGCCAGAGCCTCCTCCCCTCCGCGCATTTCCCCAAAATATAAAACCCGCAGAGCCCAAAGCCCTGCGGGTTTTCTGTATCCATATCAATAATTCACAAAAACTTCCACATTCTGTCTTCCGAAATTGTAGCATTCTTCGAAGGTTTCCATGCAGAGGTCGATGCGGTCGCCGATGATGGCTCCGCCTGTATCGGCTGCCACCGCTTCGCCGTAGTTGGGTATGAATACGGTGGAGCCCAGGGGAATGACTCTGGGGTCTACGGCTACGGTGCCGTGACCTGCCCTGGTGCCGGTGGCGGTAATACCGAAGCCGTCGCCGTCGGTGGGATGGTAGGCGCTGGCATTCATGCTGCGCACGTAGCCCTGTGTGCCTTCCACGTCGCCGGTTTTCGCAATGCCCGGAGTACCGTGGGTAATGACTTTCACGTCTCCCGCTTCTGCCTTAATGACCTTGCCGTCAGAAACGTATTCTTCCATTTCTACTTCCCTGCGGCCCGGAGTGCCTTCCTGCACCACTTCCATCTGTCCCGGCGCCAGGCTGGCGTCGTACCACTTATTATAGTGGATGGGGATGGATTCGGTCCGGTTCACCACCCGGGAGGTATAGGGAACCACGTGGATCTGCATGCCCTGGGTGACCTTCATCATGCCGTCTTCGATGGGCATCATTTTCTTCCAGTCGAAACCCGCTTCGTTCACCACGCCCTGCACGGTCTGCTGGGTGGTATAGAGGGTCTTGGCTCTGCCGTTTGACACAATGGTCACGGGCTTTGCCCTTTCCACCACCACCACTGCGCCGTTTTCCACATCGCTGCTGCTGGTCCAGTACTTATCATAGGCATTCAGAGTGACTTCTGAATCGCTCAGCACTTTTTTGAAGCTGTTTGCCCTGGTGGTAACCACCTTTTTGGTTTTGCCGTCATACACTGTAACCACCTTATCCTCATCCTGGGCACCTAAGCCGAAGGCCATGGAAAGGTCCGTCTGGGCCGCCAGAGAAAGGAGAAGGAGGGAACAGGTTACTGCTTTTGCTGCTTTTTCAAAGGTTGAATGTTTCATATTTTTCTCTCCTATGGCAGTCATTCTACCATAGGGAGACTTTTTGTCAAATTTTATGAAGTTGACATTTTATAAAATAGTATTTTCCCTAGTATTTATCTAGCTTTTCTCATTTATGTTTCCTGTCAGTTTAGCTTTATAAAATCATATCTTCAATCACAAATTATCGAATTATTCAGTATTTATCGTATATTTCCAATTCGTTTAATTGTCAATTCTGTCCCTTTGCAATGGACATTAGTAAAATATTAACATATTATGAATCCTAAAAATTCCGTTTTTTTCGACTTTCTGCCATTTTTGCACCTTTTCCCCCTTCCAAATTGTAAACCATTAAGAACGGATTCTATATTGCTGGGATAGCCCTTTTTTGTCCCATGTCAAAGGACTTATGAAACTTGTGTTTGCTAATATATTCATGCTTTGTGGGAATACTTGATGAAAAAAGAGGCGTTTTCCATAGGGCCTTCCCAAAAATAGATTCAATTCAGGCTAAAAGTAGAAAACAGGAAATCATCGGTTACAGAGCTTTTGCCTTGATTTTTTTGCAAATCATTCCCGTCAATCTATGATTCCATTTCAAAAAAACATGAAAAAAGCCCCATACACTGGGGCTTTTCATTGATAATGGGTATCAATGTTTTCCGAATACCGGCATGTACGGTTCCATCTTCTGGGCCAGGGTCATTTCATCTTCCCTATCCCGCTGTTCCGCCAGTTCCTGGAACCTTGCCTGGGCAGCCACCCTGTTTTCCGGGGCGATGGATTTCCGCCAGGTGCCGTCGGACTGCATGATGTGGGCCTTCTGGTTGTCCGCCAGTTCCAGGTCAATCATGTTTTTCAGCCTTCTGCAGATGTCCGGGTCCTTTACAGGAATCATCAGTTCCACCCGGTCATTCAGGTTTCTTGGCATCCAGTCGGCACTGCCGATGTAGAGTTCTTCCCTGCCGCCGTTGGCAAACCAGAAGACACGGCTGTGCTCCAGGAAACGGCCTACCAGGCTTCGCACGGTAATGTTGTCGCTGACGCCGGGGATGCCGGGGATAATGACGCAGATGCCCCGGACGATGAGTTCGACTTTCACGCCGGCCCTGGATGCTTCATAGAGCTTGGCAATGATTTCCTTATCCAGAAGGGAGTTCATCTTGGCAATCATGTGGGCCGGTTCTCCCTGCAGGGCAAAATGGATTTCCCGGTCAATGAGCTCCATGCAGCGCTGGCGAAGGTTAATCGGCGCCACGATGAAGGAGTCCCAGATAGGCGGGTCGGAGTAGCCGGAAAGAAGGTTGAAGAAGGCGGAGGCATCGCTGCCGAAGCGGTCGTTGCAGGTAAAAATGCCAAGGTCCGTGTACAGTTTGGCGGTGGAGGCATTGTAGTTGCCGGTGGCCACATGGACGTAGCGGCGGATGCCGTCCTTTTCCCGGCGGATGACCAGGGTACACTTGGAGTGGGTCTTCAGTCCCACCAGACCGTAAATAACATGGGCCCCTGCTTTTTCGAGGCGCCTTGCCATGAGGATGTTGTTGGCTTCATCAAAACGGGCCTTTACTTCCATGAGTACCGTCACCTGTTTCCCGTTCTGCGCCGCCTTTTCCAAAGCCTGGATAATGGGGCTGGACGAGGAAACGCGGTAGAGCGTCTGCTTGATGGCCAGCACATTGGGGTCCGATGCGGCGGAGGCCACGAAATTCACCACCGAATCGTCGAAGGACTCATAGGGCAGGTGCACCAGCAGGTCCTTTTCCCGAATCATATCAAAAATATTCTTCTCGCTGTCCTTCCCCAGCTGGATCATGGACCAGGGGCGGTGCGGATGGGCTTCCGGATAGCGGAGGTTGTCATAACCCTTGATGCCGCAGAAGGAGAAGAAGGCCGTCACATCCAGGGGGCCGTCGATTTCATACATATCTTCGGAGCCCAGATTCATTTCAGAAGTCATGAAACGGCGCATGAAGCGGCTGGTGCCCCGTTCAAATTCCAGACGCACCGCTTCGCCGCGCTGTCTCTTTTTCAGCTGCTTTTCCACTTCCACCACCAGGTCCTGGGCATCTTCTTCGTCCAGGTTCAAATCCGCATCTCTGGTAATGCGGAAGGGGCGGGCTTCCAGGAGGTCAAAGCCGATGAAGAGGCGGGCCGCAAAGTGGCACAGCACCTGTTCCAGGAACATGAAATCGTGGCGGGACGGATTTTCCGGATTGTCCGGCAGCCGCACGATTCTGGGCAGCACCGACGGTACCGGCACGATGGCCGTCTTCACGTCGATATCATTTTCCTCATCCAGCGTCATGTCCCGTTCATTCCGTTCCAGCAGGAGCGCAATGTTCAAACTCTTGGACGCCAGGAAGGGGAAGGGATGGGATGAATCCACCGCCATAGGCGTCACTACCGGGAAAATTTCTCTTTCAAAATAATCATCCAGCCACTTCATCTGCCGGGGAGATGCTTCTTCGGGGCGGATGAAATAGAGTCCCTCCGTTTCCAGTTCCTTCAGTATCATCTTCAGGTACCGGTACTGCCTGGCCACCAGACGCTGGCAGGTATCGGAAATGGCCTCCAGCTGTTCCTCCGGCGTCATGTTGGCGATATCCCGCCGCTTCACGCCGTTTTCCTTCTGGTGCTTCAGCCCTGCCACACGAATCATGAAAAATTCGTCCAGGTTGGAGCTGGTAATGGCCAGAAATTTCAATTTTTCCAAAAGGGGATTGTTGGGGTCCACCGCTTCCTGGAGAACCCTTCTGTTGAACTGGAGCCAGGACAGTTCTCGATTCAGATAATACCGATGATTCTTTACGTCCACGTCCATAATTACCTCCGCTCAAGTTTGGCTTCCATGCCGAATATATTTTCAAAAAATTCTTTTTCCTTATCAAAAAGCCAGGTTTCCAGGGCCGTATTCTCATCGCTTTCGTATTCGATGAGGAGGCAGTCCTTCACGATTCTGGCGGATACGTCCTTCAGCTTCTGCTTTCTAGACATATCCATGGCCCGAACCAGCCGGAAAACGGCGATGAGCTTCAGCGCCGTCATCTTCGATTCATCGGAAAGAATGCGGAATGGCTCGTCTTCATCGCTGGGCATGCCTTTATGGTCGTAGTACACGATGCAGGCCACAATGTCCTTTTCCTTATCGGAAATTCCGAAAATATCGGTGCCCTTCACCATGCTCCAAGCCTGGATGGAAGAACCCAGAAGGTTCACGTATTTCCCGATCTGGTAAAGGATGATGGCCATGCGAAGCAGGAACTCATCCCTTTCATTGAGGCCGTTGTACCGGTCAAAGGCTCTGATAATATGGTAACTGTAAAGCTCCATGGCCCGGGCGTGGTCCGGTTCGTAATAGTAGGACACCGCAATAGAGCGGGTAAGCTCCAGGTTCTGGGCCCGCATGTAGAGCAGTGCCGGGTCCTTCGTTTTCTGGGCGCCGTAGAAAAGGCTGGCCGCCTCCACAAAGGTCATGCCCATGAGCACCACATTTTTCATGGGCACATTATCCAGTATTTCCTTATAAATATGAATAGTCGGCGAAACTACAGACGCCAGGGCTTCATCCACATGGTACTTCTGCCGCAGCATGGAGGTGGAAAGGTTACCGGCCTCTTCATAGAACCGGAGAATCCGGTCCTTATTCACTTCCGTGATTTCCTTCCCCACTGCAAGACCCATGAGGCGGCCTACAATCCGGGCCTCCCGGCCGGAGAGGATGACCGTATCAATATCATACTTCCGCACCGTCACCCACAGGGGCTCCATGATGGCGTGGATATATTCGCCCAGGGCCTGGGGAAAATCCATGGAATCCCGCTGGTTCAGCTTGAAGGTTTCCAAAAGGCGCAGCGTACCGATGTGCACATTGTGCTGGTAGCACAGGGCACCCTTCTCCCATACCGTAAGGCCGATGCAGCCGGAGGTAATATCCACGAAGAGGAAATTGCTTCCCATCCGGCCACCGGCGTCTTTGTTATATTCCTTAAACTGGTACTGCAGGCCGAAATGCTTGAAATAAATTTCCTGCGGCATATCCACCACCTGCACGTTGAAGCCTGTGTTCACCCGTACCAGGTCGATAATGGACCGGCAGTTCTCCGCTTCACGGAGCACCGCCGTAGCATACACGGCGTACACCTTCACCTGGTAATCCATGAGCAGCTGCTTCAATCCTTCCAGCATGCGGCACAACTTCTTAATGGAAGGGAAAGACAGGCGCTTCTGGTTAAACACCTCTTCGCCAAAGGTGGTGTCCTTTCGCACCGATTCAATCACCCGTATATCCTTCACACTGTTATACTGCACAATGCGCATGGATACATTGGATGAACCGATATGAATAATTCCATAAATGAGCGGCTTTTGATCCGACATAGCGAGCCCCCGTTTCTATTCATAATGCATAGAAAATGATCTGATTCCTGTTTGATTGTACACTGGGAAAGTAAAGCCTCTGTAAAGCTCCGCCTCCTGAATAAATATGATTATTTCTTATTATATCATTATTGTAGCATATCTTAGGAAAGAAGATGATAGTTAGATAATAGATGTTAGACGATAGATATTAGACGATAGAAGATAGAAATCAGACGATAGATGGAAGATGGCAGACTTTCTTTTCCATCTACTATCATCTATCGTCTATCTTCTACCTTCTATCGTCTATCTTCTATCATCTATCCCCCATCTGTTGTAAAATAGAAGCATCAGAGGCAAGCACTGTCTTTTCCCTGCATTCGGACAGGCTGCCTGCAAAAGGAGATACCATGGAACGAATAGCAATCATCGACCTGGGTTCCAACTCCATCCGCTTTGTTATCATGCAGATTGGAGCCCACGGTTCCTACAAACTGGTGTACCAGGAAAAGAAATCCATCCGTCTCGCCGAAGGCATGACGCTGGATTCCCGGCAGCTCACGGAAGAAGCACAGCAGCGGGCGCTGAAATGTCTTTCCGTATATGCCCATATCATTTCCGTGCAGAAGGTGAAGAAAGTACTGGCTGTAGCCACCGCCGCTGTCCGGAATGCGGTGAACGGCGCATCCTTCCTGAAAAGAGTACGCCTCACCACCGGCATTCCCATGACCATTATCAGCGGAAAAGCAGAAGCGGCCCTGGGCTTTTCCGGCGTCATTCATACTATTGACCGGAAGGATTTCCTCCTTTTCGACCTGGGCGGCGCCAGCGTGGAAATTTCACTGGTCAAAAATAAAAAGCGGGTGCACTCCATCAGCATTCCCATGGGCGCCGTCACGCTGACCGAAATGTTCCAGTCCTCCGGCACCGTGCCCTATGAAATGATTACTAAAATTAGAAATTTCATTCAGAAAAAATTATCTGAAATTCCCTGGTTCCCCAAGGAGCCCATGGAAGTCATCGGCGTAGGCGGTACGGTCCGCAACCTGGCCAAGGTGCACCAGCGCTCTTCCTCCTATCCCCTGCCGAAACTCCATAACTACAACCTTCCGGTGGAAGACCTCTTTTCCCTGGTGAAATCCATCTGCGGAAAGACCTATGAAGAAAGGCAGAAAGTTTCCGGACTTTCCGAAGAGCGGGCGGACATTATCATTGCCGGTTCCCTGGTGGTGCAGGAAATCGTGCGGAAGGCCCGTTCCTCGTACCTCACCATCTCCGGCTGCGGCCTTCGGGAAGGCCTCTTCTTCCACTACTATGACCCCATTTACGATAAGGAAGGGCACTGGAAAAAGGACATGCTCATTTCCTCTGTGAAGAACTACCTCTACACCCTTCCTCTGGAATACGATTTCCATACCTCCTACGTCACCGCCATGGCTCTTTCCATGTTCGACCAGTGGAAGAAAATGCATCATCTCAATGACCGCATGAGGAATCTCCTCTTTGCCGCCGGCCTCCTTCATGACACCGGCACCATCGTCAACTATTACAGCCATGCCCGGCACAGCGCCTACATCACCGCCAACGCCCATATTTTCGGCTGGTCCCACAGGGAGCAGATTATGTGCGCCCTCATCTGTGCCTTCCACCACGGCTACTCCAGCAAATTTCTGAAATCAAACACCCACGTCCGTATCCTCTCGGACCTCCAGATGAAGGAAGTCCGCATGATGGCCCTCTTCCTGGCCCTAGCGGAGGGGCTCGATGAAAGCCACGAACAGTGTATCACCCGCCTCATCTGCACTGCCTCCCGTGGAGCCATGGACCTTCGCATCTACACCAGCCGGGACAACTTCGACGTTCCCGCCCATGCGGTGCAGCACCTTATCAAGGACTTTACCAAAACCTTCCGCCTCCCCCTGCGCATCCAGTGGTTCCCGGGAAGCAACAATAAGAATGAACTCACCGAAGAAGCGGTGAAACTGGGATTTGACCCGAAGGCATGAGGGGCCGCTTTGCAGCCCGGGTTCAGAGGGTTCAGAAGGTTCAAAGGGTTCAAAGGGTGGTGGTGGCGGCTCCGCCGCAGATTAAAAAGGGGGGGCGTAGATTAGACGTCAGACTGCCTTACCTGCTGACCTTCCCACCGGACACAGTCATTCTGAGCGCAAGCAAAGAATCTCGGTAAGAATCGCATATGAGAAGAATATCGGTACATACCGGTTGGCGGGAAGGTGCTCCTTTGCTGCCGGACGCTAAGCTGATGTCCCCATGAAACAGCAGTTTGTTTTCAGAATTAAAAAAAGAAACCCACCAGCATAGCTGGTGGTTCTTCTTATGCGGCCCAAAGGGCCTATCCTAACCGCGGCGCGTAACCG
>NZ_UPZP01000047.1 GCF_900538805.1 uncultured Dialister sp. | reverse complement strand
GGCTGCTTGCTAGGCTTTGCCGGGCCCGGGCTTTCACCGGACTATACTATACACGCCGAACTGGCGCACACCTTTTGCACCCTTTGAACCCGGGCCCGACTTTGTCGGGCCCCAATCAAAAACAGCCCCATGAAAGGAGCTGTTTTTTGATTGACTTATTCTGCTTCAGCAGGAGCTGCCGGCGGTTCGTCGTTGTGAACCACTTTGAGCTTGCGGTAGCGGGACATGCCGGTGCCTGCAGGGATAAGTTTACCGATGATGACGTTTTCCTTGAGGCCCAGGAGGGGATCTTCCTTGCCTTTGATAGCGGCTTCGGTGAGGACCCTGGTGGTTTCCTGGAAGGATGCGGCGGAGAGGAAGGAATCGGTGGCCAGCGCTGCCTTGGTGGTGCCGAGGAGCAGGTTTTCGCCTACTGCCTTCTTTCTGCCTTCGTCGTCAAGGCGTTCGTTGGTGCCGCGGTATGCGACAATATCCACAGTTTCACCGGGGAGCCAGCCGGAGTCTCCGGGATCAAGGATCTTAATCTTACGGAGCATCTGGTGGACGATGATTTCAATGTGTTTATCGTTGATTTCTACGCCCTGGCTTCTATATACTTTCTGTACTTCCTTGACGATGTAGTTCTGGGTAGCCTGTACGCCCAAAACTGCCAGAATGTCGTGGGGGTTGACGTTGCCTTCGAAGAGGCGGGTGCCTGCTTCGATGTGCTGTCCGTCCTGTACGGAAATCTTCTTGGCCACCGGAATCTTTTCGCTTTCCGTTTCCTCGTCGTTGGTGATGGTGATGACCTTGACGTTGGGGTTGTCTTCAGCGGAGGTGATGGCTACGGTGCCGGCGATGCGGGAAATGGTGGCATTGCCCTTCGGTTTACGTGCTTCGAACAATTCTTCGACACGAGGAAGACCCTGTGTGATATCTTCTGCGGAAGCAACGCCGCCGGTATGGAATGTACGCATGGTGAGCTGGGTGCCCGGTTCGCCGATGGACTGGGCGGCGATGATGCCTACGGCTTCGCCGATTTCTACATGGCGGCCGGTGGCCAGGTTTCTGCCGTAGCACTTAGCGCATACGCCGTGGGCGGAGCGGCAGGTGAGGATGGAGCGGACTTTCAGCTTGTCGTAGTGCTTTTCGATTTCCGCTGCCTGGTCATCGGTGATTTCTTCGTTCTTCTTAGCGATGATTTCACCGGTGTCCGGGTTCACCACATCTTCCAGCGGGCAGCGGCCGGCGATGCGGTCTGCCAGGGATTCGATGGGCTGTCCGTTTTCTTCGATCTTGCTGACTTCCACGCCTTCCATCTGGTCCATGCGGACTTTGATGAGGGGGATGTCGGAGGAAAGGATGATTTCCGCATTTTCCGGGGTGATTTCACTGCCTGCCGGGAGGACCACATTGCCATTCCTGTCTACAGCGTCTTCTTCCAGTTTCTTTCCTGCGAAGTGGACGGTGAGGTGGTGGCGCATGGCTCTATTGTATTCGGCTACGGCGTCGGCGGTGCCCAGGTTGAAGGTCTGCTGCTGTTCCGCTTCTTCGCCTTCGGCGGAGGGGATGATGACCTTGATTTCTTCCACCAGGTGATGGTTGAGGAGGGTCACATCGTCGGCGTCCAGGGTCTTGCCCTTGACGAGGAGGATGCTTCCGTTTCTTCTGTCAATGACATCTTCGTCAAGGACAGCTCCCAGGAGATGGGGTTTCAGGGTCATAATGCGGTTCTTCACTTCCGGCTGGGAGGCGATGATGCTCTGTTCCCTGTCGAAGTTCAGTACCTGCACGTCGCAGTCTTCTTCGCGGACGATGACGTCCTGGGATACATCCACCAGACGGCGGGTGAGGTAGCCGGAGTCTGCCGTACGGAGTGCGGTGTCGGCCAGGCCTTTACGGGCGCCGTGGGAGGAGGTGAAGTAATCGAGGACGGTTAAGCCTTCGCGGAAGTTTGCCTTAACCGGCAGTTCGACTGTCTTACCGGATGTATCGGCGATAAGGCCGCGCATGCCGGCCAGCTGTCTGATCTGGTTGTCGTTACCACGGGCGCCGGACTGGGCCATCATGGTGAGCGGGTTGAATTTCACCATGGAGCTCTTCATGGCAGCGCCTACTTCGTCTGTCTTCTTACTCCATACTTCAACCACTCTTCTGTATCTTTCATCGTCGGTCATGAGGCCGCGGCGGAAGAATTTCTTAATCTGGTCAACTTTAGCATCGCCGTCTGCCAGGATTTTATCCTTTTCGGGCGGTACGGCTACGTCGTAGATGCCGATGGAAATGCCGGAAACCAGGGCGTAGTGGAAGCCCAGTGCCTTCACGGAGTCCAGGAGGTCGCCGGTGGCTTTGAAGCCCAGTTTCTTGAAGCAGTCGTTCACGAGCTTGCCCATCTGCTTCTTGCCGATGGTGATGCCCAGACCGTTGTTCACCACTTCATAGGTCTTTCCGTTTTCGTCTACTCTCTTTTCATGACGTTTGTAGAAGAAACGGAGTTCCCTTGGAATGGCGTAGTTGAAAATCAGGCGGCCCGGGGTGGTGATGACAAGGTCCTTGTCATCGTCATTAAATCCGTCGGGACGGTCTTCCTTGGGGATGCGGACTTTGATGAAATCGTGGATGCGGATTTCATGGAGGGCATAGGCCAGCATGACTTCGTCGTATCCGGTGTATGCGTGGAGACGGGAGGTGTCCATTTCGTCTTCCGCCTTTTTCCACTGTTTCATGGGATCAAATTTCGCATTGGGGTTGGCTGCTTTTTCTTCCGGTGTGAAATCGACTTTCGCATCGTTGGCAGTTTCCACAATGGTGAGGTAGTAGGAGCCCAGAATCATATCCTGGGAAGGAATAGCTACCGGTTTGCCATCCTTTGTGGAAAGGATGTTGTTAATGGAAAGCATGAGGGTTCTGGCTTCTGCCTGTGCTTCCACGGACAGCGGCAGATGGCAGGCCATCTGGTCGCCGTCGAAGTCGGCGTTGTAGCCGGGGCATACCAGAGGATGCAGCTTGATGGCACGGCCTTCCCAGAGAATCGGTTCGAAGGCCTGGATGCCCAGTCTGTGCAGGGTTGGCGCACGGTTCAGGAGTACCGGATGTTCTTTGATTACATCGCCCAGTACATCCCAGACTTCGGGAGCCAGTTTATCCACTTTTTTACGGGCTGCTTTCAGGTTGTTGGCAACGCCTCTCTTGATGAGCTCATGCATAATGAAGGGCTTGAAGAGTTCGATGGCCATTTCCTTCGGCAGGCCGCACTGGTACATTTTCAGTTCAGGACCGACAACGATTACGGAACGGCCGGAGTAGTCGACACGTTTACCGAGGAGGTTCTGACGGAAACGGCCCTGCTTGCCTTTCAGCATGTCGGAAAGGGATTTCAGGGGGCGGTTTCCCGGGCCGGATACGGCTCTGCCGCGGCGGCCGTTATCGATGAGGGCATCCACCGCTTCCTGGAGCATACGTTTTTCGTTGCGGATGATGATTTCCGGAGCGCCCAGTTCCATCAGTCTCTTAAGACGGTTGTTTCTGTTGATGACGCGGCGGTACAGGTCATTCAGGTCGGAGGTGGCGAAACGGCCGCCGTCCAGCTGGACCATAGGACGAAGGTCCGGCGGAATGACCGGAAGAACGGTGAGAATCATCCATTCCGGCTTGTTTCCGGAGTGAAGGAATGCTTCCACTTCTTCCAGACGGCGGATGCATCTGACCTTGCGCTGGCCGCTGCCTTCTTCGATTTCCTTCTTGAGGGCTGCTTCCAGTTTCGGCAGGTCCAGTTCCTTCAGCAGTTTCTGGATGGCTTCTGCACCCATCTGGGCTTTGAAGGAGCCCGGGCCGAATTTAGCTACAGCGTCCTGGTATTCCTGTTCGTTCAGTACCTGCTTCTTCAGAAGGTCGGTGCTGCCGGGGTCAAGGACGATGTAGGCTGCGAAATAGAGGACTCTTTCCAGCTGGCGCGGGGAAATTTCAAGAATCAGGCCGATGCGGGAAGGGGTGCCTTTGAAATACCAGATATGGGATACCGGGCAGGCAAGGGCAATGTGGCCCATTCTTTCGCGGCGGACCTTGGAGCTTGTGACTTCAACGCCGCACTTGTCGCAGATGGTGCCTCTGTAGCGCATTTTCTTGTACTTGCCGCACTTGCATTCCCAGTCCTTGGTTGGTCCGAAAATCTTTTCACAGAAGAGACCGTCGGTTTCTGCCTTCAGGGTTCTGTAGTTGATGGTTTCCGGCTTGGTGACTTCGCCGTGGGACCATTCAAGGATCTTTTCCGGAGAGGCGATACCGATTTTCATGGAATCAAATTCGTTTACATCTAACAATTGGGTTCTTCTCCTTTCCGGGTTTATTCATCCTGGCCATCGCTGTGGCCGGTTTCATTGTTCATATCCGTTTCGCCGAATCCTGCTTCTTCGTCGGTAGGAGCATTGGCTTCCGCTTCCAGGGTGTCGTTGAAGGAGGCAACATCGTTGCTGGCAGCCATTTCTCCGCCGTTCATGGATGTTTCCATGGCATTTCTGGATTCAGTGACTGCACTGTCCCCTTCCATGGCTTCCTTCACTTCGTCCCGGTGCCAGCGTTCGCCGCCGCCGTAGTCCTGTTCCAGGTCGCTTTCGTCCAGTTCCTTCAGAACCACTTCATCGCCGTTTTCATTGAGAATCCGTACGTCCAGTCCAATGGACTGCAGTTCCTTCATGAGGACCTTGAAGGATTCCGGAACGCCGGGGCTCGGAATGTTTTCGCCCTTTACAATCTTTTCGTAAGCCTTCACACGGCCGATGACATCATCGGACTTCACTGTCAGGATTTCCTGCAGGGTGTAGGCTGCGCCGTAGGCTTCCAGTGCCCACACTTCCATTTCGCCGAAACGCTGGCCGCCGAACTGTGCCTTGCCGCCCAGTGGCTGCTGGGTAACCAGGGAGTATGGACCGGTGGAGCGGGCATGAATCTTATCATCAACCAGATGATGGAGTTTCAGCATATATTTCCAGCCGATGGTGACCTGGTTGTCCAGTTTTTCACCGGTACGGCCGTCATAGAGGTCGGTCTTGGCGTTGGCCGGGAGACCGGCTGCTTTAAGGGTTGCTGCCAGGTCTTCATCGCGGCAGCCGTCGAAGACCGGCGTTGCGATGTGGATGCCGGATTCCGTAGGTTCAGGCATGCCGTATTTTTCAAAATCATATCCGCAGTCGATGAGGCGCTGTTTCATTTCCTCATACTTGGCGGAGCCTTCTCCTGCTGCCAGGGCTGCATGGATTTCTTCACCCAGCATGTGGCAGGCCCAGGACAGGTGGATTTCCAGAATCTGGCCGATGTTCATTCGGGACGGTACGCCCAGAGGGTTCAGTACCAGGTCCACCGGACGGCCGTCCGGGGTGAATGGCATATCTTCCACCGGCAGGATGCGGGAGCATACGCACTTGTTGCCGTGACGGCCGGCCATCTTGTCGCCTTCACGGATCTTACGTTTCTGGGCGATGTAGACGCGGACCAGCTTGTTCACACCGGGAGCCAGTTCATCGCCGTTTTCACGGGTAAATACCTTTACGTCCACCACCTTGCCGAATTCGCCGTGGGGAACGCGGAGGGAAGTATCGCGGACTTCTCTTTCCTTGTCGCCGAAGATGGCGCGGAGGAGTCTTTCTTCCGGAGTAAGCTCGGTTTCGCCCTTCGGGGTGACCTTGCCTACCAGGATATCGCCGGGGCGCACGTCGGCGCCCACCATGATGATGCCGTTTTCATCCAAGTACTTTACAGCATCTTCGGAAACCGAGGACAGCTGGCGGGTGATTTCTTCTTCGCCAAGCTTGGTGTCTCTGGCGTCGCATTCGTATTCTTCAATGTGGATGGAGGTGTACAGGTCGTCTTTGCAGAGGCGTTCGGAAATCAGAACGGCGTCTTCGTGGTTGTACCCTTCCCAGGATACGAAGGCTACCAGTACGTTGTGGCCCAGAGCCAGTTCGCCCTGGTCCGTTGCCATGCCGTCTGCCAGGGTATCGCCCTTTTCAACCCTTTCGCCCTTGAATACGGTGGGGCGCTGGTTAATGCAGGTGGACTGGTTGGAACGCATGAATTTAATGAGGTCATAGGTATCAAGCTCGCCGTTGTCTGCGCGGACAATGATCTGGCGGCCGGTGACTCTTTCCACGGTGCCGCCCCTCTTGGCGAGGATGCAGACGCCGGAGTCCTGGCCCGCTACCCATTCCATGCCGGTGCCGACAAGCGGCGCTTCCGGACGGAGCAGCGGCACAGCCTGGCGCTGCATGTTGGCGCCCATGAGGGCACGGTTCGTATCATCGTGTTCCAGGAATGGAATAAGGGATGTACCGATGGAAACGACCTGCTTTGGAGATACGTCCATCAGGTCCACTTCTTCCGGTTCCGCTTCCAATACATCCGGGCCGCGGCGGCTGGCCACGTTCTTATGGAGGAAATGGCCCTCTTCGTCCAGCGGTTCGGAAGCCTGGGCAATGATTTTATCTTCTTCGATATCGGCGGTGACATACTTGGTTTCGTTTGTCACATGGTATTCCTTTTCGCCGGTCTTTTCATCTACGCTCTTTTCAATGATGCGGTAAGGGGTCTCGATGAGGCCGTACTTGTTGATGATACCGTAGTTGGAAAGGGAGGAAATCAGACCGATGTTAGGACCTTCAGGGGTTTCTACCGGGCACATACGGCCATAATGGGAGTAATGTACGTCGCGGACTTCGAACCCTGCTCTTTCACGGGACAGACCTCCGGGGCCCAGGGCGGAGAGACGGCGCTTATGGGTCAGTTCAGCCAGGGGGTTTGTCTGGTCCATGAACTGGGACAGCTGGGAGGAACCGAAGAATTCCTTAATCGCTGCCACCACCGGGCGGATATTCACCAGAGCCTGGGGAGTCATCTTGTCCTGGTCCTGGGTGGTCATTCTTTCGCGGACAACCCTTTCCATACGGGTGAGGCCGATGCGGAACTGGTTCTGCAGAAGTTCCCCTACGCAGCGGACGCGGCGGTTGCCCAGATGGTCGATATCGTCGCTCCGGCCGTAGCCCTGCATCATGTTCAGGAGATAATCGATGCAGGCAATAATGTCGCAGCGTTCCAGAATACGGTAATTATCTTCCCTGTTTCCGGAGGAGCAGATAACCTTGACGGGAGTGCCGTCGTCCTTCTGAGTCATCACTTCCACCTGGTCGAAGGAGGAGAATACGCCGCTTTCCTCGATTTTTGCGATAGCTTCTTCATCGATATAGCTGTTGGCTTCAATCACCACTTCGCCGGTTTCCTGGTTCACGATAGGACCTTCGGTCTTATGTCCCAGGAGACGGTTCTTCCAGGCCAGCTTCTTGTTCAGCTTGTAGCGGCCAACCTTGGCCAGGTCGTAACGGCGGGGGTCATAGAAGAAATTATTGAGCAGCGTGGTACCGGATTCTTCCGTAGCCGGTTCACCGGGGCGCAGCTTGTGGTAAATTTCAATGAGAGCGGACTTGCGGTCCGTGGTATTATCCTTGTCCAGGGTCTTTTCAATATGGATATCATGGTCGAAGAGATCCAGGATTTCCTCATTGGAAGAATAGCCCAGAGCACGGACCAGAACGGTGACAGGCATCTTGCGGTTCCGGTCGATGCGGACGGAAATGGAACCGGCAGGGTCGGACTCCAGTTCGATCCAGGCGCCGCGGTTCGGAATGAGCTGGGCGCTGTAGATTTCCTTATCGAAAGCGTCCCTTTCCTTCTTGTAGTACACGCCGGGAGAGCGGACCAGCTGGGAAACGATGACACGTTCAGCGCCGTTGATGATAAAGGTGCCGGTGTCGGTCATAACCGGGAAATCACCCATGAAAAGGTCATGTTCCTTCAGTTCTCCGGTCTCCTTGTTTTCCAGGCGCACCTTCACGTAGAGAGGAGCAGAATAATTGACATCCTTCGCCTTGCACTGTTCGATATTGTACTTGCCTTTGCCGAAATAGTAATCGCCAAAATGCAGCGCCCACTTGTGCGCGCTGTCCTCAATTGGGGAAATATCTGCAAATACATCCTTCAGCCCTTCCCTGCAGAACCATTCATAGGACTTCGTCTGCAGATCGAGCAAATGCGGCATTTTCAGGACTTCCTGTGATCTGGCATAGGTGTATCTCTTCTTCTTACCAACCTGCACAGGTCTGAACATCTTGCTTTTGGGCATTCCTCGCCTCACCCTTTCGTTTCAAAACAGGGCTCCCGGGAAGGAAATCCTTCCTTAAAGCCTTATAATATACATACATTATAAATAATAAAAAGGAACGGTTGCAAAGGTAAATTTTACTACAATTCATGACTCAATGCAAGGATTCGTTCCTGATTAATACCAAAAATTTTTAAATACCATGGTTAAGATATTTTCTTCTATAGAATTTTTTATGCCCGCTATAGAATTTTTCTTGCGTAGAAATTTCCTATTGCATTTTCAGGGCTTTTTGTTCCAGCACATTCTAGCATTATGAAGAGGAAAAAGCAATAGGCCGTCGGAGGCGGCCCAAGTTCAAAGGGTTCAGAGGGTTCAGAAGGTTCAGAAGGTTCAGAGGGAAAGGTTGACGGCCCTGCGGGCCGAAGGTTATGGCCGCCTGCGGCGGCAGGTTGTGTTCGCTTCGCTCAGGGGGCGGCAGCCCTTCGGGCTGAGGGTGGTGGTGGGCGGCCTTTAAAGAATAGAAGGCCGCCTCTTATGATAAAACCTTAAAAACCGCCCTACAGGCGTAAAAAAACAGGCAAACCGGGCTTCGCCCGTTGAAAATGCACCCCTTCTGCCTACGGCACCTCCCCCGGTGGGGGAGGTTTACTCTCCGCTCAGCATTTATTCTCATAATCATCTCAAAGCATAGCGCCGCTAAAAGTTCCCCCTTCGGGGGAAAGGTGGTGCGTTAGCACCAAAAGGGGTGCATTTCCTTCGCCCGAAGGGCGGTTGTTTGGTTTTCTCTTTTCCCATGGGCGAAGCCCGGTTGTTTGGTTTTCCCTCGCCCGCCAGGGCGGTTGTTTGGTTTTCTAAAAACTGGCGCCTTCAATTATTTAAAAGGCGCCTACCAAAACCCTCAGCGGCGAAGTCGCTGTCAAACTTTAGCCCCCTGAGAACCTTCGGCCCAAAGGGCCGTCAACCCTCACGCCCGAAAGGGCGTGTCCATAAAGCCGCCCACCTTCACCCTCTGAACCTTGTGAACCTTTTGAACCCTCTGAACCCGGAAACCGCCAGCCGTTAAGCGGCTGGCGGTTTCCTACAGAAATGCCCCTTTCGTATTCATCTTAATATCGCACACCTTCTCCACAAATCCATCCACGTAGGCCGCCGCTTCGTGGAATGTTTTCCTGGAAATGGCCCGTGAGAAGGGTTTCTCCCAGCGGTAGTCCCGGAAGGCGGTAAGGAGCAGAAGGGCTTCATGGGACAGTTTCCCCTCCCCCTCTTCCGGCGATGCGGCGTCGAAGCCCGCAAGGGCGAGGAGTTTCACCACTGTCATAAAGCAGAGGGGAAGGCTGTTTCTTCTGCCTCCTGCCATACCTGCCCGGAGGAGGGTGTCATAGGCGCCATCGTCTTTTTCTCCCTGGGGGAAGAGTTTTTCAGAAAGTTCTATGACGTAGAACCAGTAGGCCATGTCCTCATAGGGCAGTTTCATCATATCAAAAAGGAGCCGTCCTTCGTACTGGCCAAGGAGGGCATACTCCCCTTCCACGGCGCAGGTGTAGCGGATGAGTGAAAAAGGGGCGGTGAGGCCGCTGCCGCAGCGGACCATGACGGCCCTTGGAAGGGACATGACCATCCGTCCCTGCTGCATGGTAAAAAGAGAGAGGATTTTTCCTCCCTCTCTTCCTTCCCTGCTGTGGAGCACGATGGCTTCGCCGCTTTTAATTTCCTTCCTCATGGGGCTCTTCCTTTCCTGTTTCCGAAAGCTTTTCCGCCCGCACCCGGACGATGCGGAAACCGTCCATGCGGAGTACGGAGAAACGCCAGCCCGAGAAATCCACATGGTCCCCAACCTTGGGGATTCGTTCCAAATGGGAGAAAACGAAGCCGCCGATGGTGGCGTTCATGTCCTCGCCGGCCAGGTCGATTTCCAGCCGGTCCGATACGTCCTCCAGGATGACGGTGCCGTCGAATTCGTAGGTACCGTCCTTCATGCGCAGGATTTCATAGGGCGTGGTATCCACGGACTGGGGGATTTCACCGATAAGCTCTTCCACCAGGTCCTCTAAGGTCACCAGTCCCGACGTGCCGCCGTACTCATCCACCACCACCGCCAGATAAATGCGGCGGTTCTTCATGAGCTGCAGGAGTGACGGCGCAGGCATGACCTCCGGCACCGTCAGGATTTCGCGCATAATGGTCTTCACATTTCCCTGTCCGTGAAGGAAATTTTCCATGAAATCCTTCACATGGATGAAGCCCAGAATCTGGTCCTTATCGTCCATGCACACCGGATAGCAGGTGTGGTGGGCCTTGGAAATCACGCGGCGCATAGTTTCCATGTCATCATTATAATAGAGCACCACCATGTTGTTTCTTGGAATCATGACATCCCGCACCATGAGATCGAAGAAATCGAAGGAATTCTTGATGAGCGTATTTTCCAGGGCATTCAGCCTGCCGCTCCGGTTGCTTTCCTCCACGATGCAGCGGATTTCATCTTCGGTGTAGGTGAAATTCACTTCGTTCCGGAAGGGTATCTTGTGGAGGCGGAAAATGCGGCGCACCAGGAAAAGCCCGGCCTGCACAAAGGGGCGGAACAGATGGCGGTTCCAGTGCACCACCCACCGATGGGAGGCCAGAATAGGCAGCGGCTCCACCAGGGCATGGGTGCCGGGGTAGAGCACCGTGCCCGTCCAGAAGAGTGTCACCAGTACCACCACCGCTGCCGCCAGGATGAGATTCACCGCCCAGGAAAGCTCATGACCCATGAGAGCTAAAAGCAGGTGCCTGCCGCTTTCCACCATACCCAGAAGGCTGAGGGCAAAAATACCGCAGTATACGACAAAAGCCACCTGGGTGCCCCCAAGAATCTGGCTGGTACGCTGGTAAAAGGGGGCTACCTTCCTGATCAGCTCCGGATCCTGCTCGTCATTGTCTTCAATGTACTTCTTCCGCATGCGGGCAAAGGAAAAATTGACCAGCGTATTCTTGTAATTAAAAAAGGAAGCGGCCAGCGCTGCTGCCATGCATAGGACCAGCCACTGTATATCGGTAGTAATAGGACATTCCTCCTTAATATAAAGGGTTCAAAAGGTTCAGAGGGGGTGGTGGCGGCTGACGCCGCAGTTTTTAGCCCCCTTCCTTTGGAAGGGGGTGGCGCCGTAGGCGACGGAGGATAGGGGCGTTGTTGGAGAAAAGGTTCAAAGGGTTCAGAAGGTTCAAAAGGTTCAGAGGGGAAGGTATCGCCGCTTCGCGGCGATGAGTATATAATTTCGCTTCGCGAAATGAAAACCGTACAACCGCCCTACGGGCGTAAAAAACAGGCAAACCAGGCTGCGCCCGTTGGAAATGCACCCCTATCCCCGCCTACGGCGGTACTTCTCCTAAAGGGAAGCATGTCACTGGATTCTCAGTCGTCTACGACTCCCTACGAATCCAGTTCCTTTGCCACCCCGGAGGGGGAAGTCTTCTCTCCGCTCAGCGTCTGAACTCATAAGCACCTCAAGGCATAGTGCCGCTAAAACCTCCCCCTCCGGGGGAGGTGCCGTAGGCAGAAGGGGTGCATTTCCCACGCCCGAAGGGTGGTTGGCTTGTTTTCCCTCGCCCGCCAGGGCGGTTGTTTGGTTTTATATATATTGGCGGCGCAGCCGCCTACCTCCAACCTCTGAACCCTTTGAACCAGCCCGCTTTTAACGGGCCGAACCCTCTGAACCCTCACGCCATAGGCGTGTCACTTATGTTCCTTATACCCCAGTTCTCTCAATATATAATCTTTATTCTTCCAGTCTTTGCTGACCTTGACCCAGAGGTCCAGGAACACCGGGGCGCCGATGAGGCTCTGGATTTCTTCTCTGGCTTCCTGGCCGGCGGCTTTGAGGACGCTGCCTTTTTTGCCTATGATGATTCGTTTCTGGGAGTCCCGTTCCACGTAAATGGTGCAGCGGATGTAGACTTTACCGTTGTCCCTTTCGGAGAATTCTTCGGTGAATACGCCGATGGCGTGGGGCACTTCGTCTCTGGTGCGGGTGAGGAGTTTTTCTCTCACAATTTCCTGGACGATATTTCTTTCCGGCTGGTCGGTAACCATGTCATCAGGGAAGTATTTCGGCCCTTCCGGCATGTACTTTACCACGCATTTCATGAGTTCATCCAGGTTTTCACTGGTTTTAGCGGAGAGGGGGATAATTTCGGCGAAGGGGTAAATCCTGCTGTACTGCACGATTTTCTTCAGCACTTCTTCTTTGGAAATGAGATCGGTCTTGGAGAGGGCCAGAATCACCGGCACCTTCCTGTCCTTCAGGAGGGAGAGGATGTAGCGGTCTCCAGCGCCCAGGGGGTCGTTGCAGGCGCAGAGGAAAACAATCATGTCCACCTCGTCCAAGGCGTCCATGGTGCTCTGGCGGATGGCTTCGCCCAGCTTGCTCTGTGGTTTGTGCATGCCCGGGGTGTCCAGGAACACCACCTGGGAATTGTCGCCGTTCCACACGCCGGTGATTTTATTTCTGGTGGTCTGGGCGTGGGCGGAGACGATGGAAATCTTTTCTCCCAGAAGGGCGTTCATGAGGGTGGATTTCCCCACGTTAGGACGGCCCACCAGGGCGGCGAAGCCGGAGTGAAATTTCTTGTCTGTTTCTGTCATGGATTCTCCTTATGAATCAGTTCTTCTGCCTTAAAGGAAGAAGGAAATAGTTCTTCCAAAGTATAGGTGCGGTAGTCGTCCGGCGACTTGCCGCAAATGATAAGGGGCACATGAAATTCGGCCATCACCTGCCGGCAGATGCCGCAGGGCATGGTGTAGTCTTCATGGCTCCCAATAATGGCGATGGCGGAAAACCGGCGCTTTCCGTCGGTAATGGCGCTGCCTATGGCATTTCTTTCGGCGCAGAGGGAGGCGGGATATGACACATTTTCCATATTGCAGCCCCTGTAGACGGTGCCGTCTTCCGAGAGAAGCGCCGCCCCCACGGGATAGCGGGAGTAGGGAGAGTAGCTTTTCTTCCTTGCTTCCTCCGCCTGTTCCAGAAGGCCTTGGATGTCACTGGCCTTCATGTTCCGCTTCCAGCTTTCCTTCTGTCATCATGCGGGTAATGCCGCAGGCGCCCAGGATGTCTTCCTCCGCCTTCCTCATGGCCTTCTTTTCTTCCGGATCATAGTGGTCGTAGCCCAGAATATGGAGGAAACCGTGGACAGAAAGGTAAGCCATTTCCCTTTCCTTGCTGTGGCCGAATTCCTTAGCCTGGTCCACTGCCCGGTCCAGGTTAATGACGATATCGCCCAGCGCCTTTTCTTCTTCCGGAATGTCGTCTTCCCCTTCATTCAGGGCAAAAGAGAGCACGTCGGTGGGAGCATCCACGTGGCGGTAGTCCCGGTTCAGCTCATGAATGGTTTCGCCGTCACAGATGAGCACGCTGATTTCCGCATCCTCCGGCACCTTCTGCAACTCCGCCCCCTTTTCCAGCACCCTGTGAATCAGTGCTTCCAGTTCTTCACTGTAAAATTTCATATCGCTGTAATTAATCGTGATTTCCATGGCTGCTGCCTCCGTTTTTATTTCTTCTCTTTGCATCTTCCTCATAGGCATGGATAATGGCGGCCACCAGGTCGTGGCGCACCACATCGTCCTCTGTGAAATGAACCTGTCCGATATCCTTTACACCATCAAGCACCCGAAGAGCATCGATGAGCCCGCTCTTCACATGGGGCGGCAGGTCGATCTGGGTAACGTCGCCGTTCACCACCATTTTTGACCTGAACCCCAGACGGGTGAGGAACATTTTAATCTGCTCCACCGTCGTATTCTGGGCCTCGTCCAGAATGACGAAGGACTTCTCCAGCGTCCGTCCCCGCATATAAGCCAGGGGCGCCACTTCAATCTGCCCCTTCTGCTGGAGCCGCATGAACTCCTCGGGACCGAACATATCCAGAAGGCCGTCGAAGAGAGGCCGGAGATAGGGGTTTACCTTCTCCTGCATATCGCCGGGCAGGAACCCCAGCTTCTCCCCTGCCTCCACCGCAGGGCGCACCAGGATGATGCGCTGTACATCGTGATTCCGAAGGGCAAAGGCCGCCAGCGCCACTGCCAGATAGGTCTTTCCTGTACCCGCCGGCCCGATGCCGAAGGTAATGGAATGATGCCGGATGGCGTCTACATAAAACTTCTGCCCCAGGGTACGGGGACGGATGGGATTGCCGCTTTTAGTGAAATTGATGATATCTTCTTCCATTTCCTGGAGAAGATGCTCCTTCCCTTCGTCCAGAAGAGTCATCACCAGCCGCACCTGCCGCTCCGACAGCCGGATGCGCTCACGCACCATGTGGCGGAGACGCTCCACCACCGCCGCCGCCTTCTTCACCGCCTCGTCTTCTCCCTTGATGCGGATAAGATTGCCCCGGCCCGACAGGTCGATGCCATAATGGTCACCGATGACCTTGAGATAGGAACTGTCTCTTTCAAAAATATGGGACGCTTCCTGCTGGTCCCTGATGAGTATTTCTTCTACCCGTTCCGTAATCATATTTCCTTTCGTCACACAATTCTCATTTCAAAAAACGTCTCACCGCACTGCCGTCCAGATAATCACACCGGCAGCCCTGGGTAATATTTCTTTTCTCCAGAAGACGGTCGATGGCATCCTTCACTTCCCACCAGGGAGAGCCGCCGTTCACAGTAATCGTATTTCCGCCCGACGCCCGGCCCACCATGCGCTGCACCACGATATCCTTCCGAAGATAAGAAAGAAACAGCACCGCCCGCTCCATATACTCCTCCATGGGAAGCAGGGAAACCTCCCCCTTCTCATACATGTCCGAGAGCTTCGTCCCCTTCACGATATAAAGAGAATGGAGCTTCACCTCCGTCACCGGAAGGGCCGAAATGATCCTCGCCGTCTCCGCCACATCCAGCCGGTCATCCCAGGGAAGATCCGCAATCACATGGGTGCAGAGATCGAAGCCATACCGCCCGATGCGGATAGCAGCGTCAATAAACTCCGAGAGCCCGTGGCACCGGTTCAGGATGGCAAGGGTGTGCACATTGCTGCTCTGGAGCCCCAGCTCCACCGTCACATCCTTCCCGTACTTCAAAGACGCCTCCTTCAGGATATCCAGGTACGCCTCATGAATACAGTCCGGCCGCGTGGACACATCCACCGCCACCACCGCCGGATGGCTCATGGCCTCTTCCACCCAGCCTTTGAAATCGGAAAGCGGTGCGTAGGTATTTGTAAAATTCAAGAAATAGGCAATAAACTTCCTCGCCTTGTACTTCGGCCCCACATGGGCCATACTCCTGTCCAGCTGGCGGGTAATACCCATCCCCACCGCCTTCGTCTCATAATCGGCGCCGATAGACCCGCAGAAAATGCAGCCCGCCGACGAAAGCTGCCCGTCCCGGTTCGGACAGGTCACCGGAAGAGATACGGGAATCTTGTACACCTTCTCCCCGTACCGCTCCTTCAGATAATCAGAATAATTCCTGTAACGCTCCATACATCTCCTGTACTTCAATAAACAATGAGTCAATATAATTATATAACAAGCGGGACCAAGTTCAAAGGGGCGCTTTGCAGCCCAGGTTCAGAGGGTTCAAAAGGTTCAAAAGGTTCAGAGGGTGTGGTATCGCCCTGCGGGCGATGAGTATGAATGCCGCCTATAGGCGGCGCGCTGCCTGCGGCAGCGAAAACCTTCACAACCGGGCTTCGCCCGATGGAAATGCACCCCTATCCCCGCCTGCGGCGGTACGTCCCCGGAGGGGGAAGTTTGCTCTTTGCTTCCCCTTACTCTCATACCCAGTGAAAAGCATCATGGTGATTAGCCGCCTGCGGCGGCTACCCCCTATCCGGCTGCGCCGGACTTCCCCCTATTCAGGGGGCAGAATAACCCGCCTAGGAGCAATCATCTCATAAGCATCTCAAGGCGAAGATCCGCTAAAAGTTCCCCCTTCGGGGGAAAGGTGGTGCGTTAGCACCAAAAGGGGTGCATTTCCTTCGCCCGAAGGGCG
>NZ_UPZP01000046.1 GCF_900538805.1 uncultured Dialister sp. | reverse complement strand
TTTGCTCTCATATCGACATGCAGCTCCGCTCGAGATGACAATGCGGAGAACAGCTTACTGTTATTTTTGGCAATTTTCTGAATCTATAACCGAAGCGGAAAAGGGGCTGTGAAGAAATGAATTGAACATTTTTTCACAGCCCCTTCTGCCGGAATCATTTTTTCACCCTGCCGAAGGGCACCTTCATTTTCAGCTCATGGGGAATATAGTCATCCCGTCCCCATTCTTCGATGTGCATGGTGCCATCCGCTTCTATATCCACCCTGCACAAAGCGCAGTTTCCAATGGGATGTTTCCACAAATCATTCAATGGATAGCCGGCAATTTTGAAAAGGATGGTACTGAGGCAGCCCATGTGGGACACCAGCAGGATATGCTTTCCTTTTTCTTTATCCACCATGGAAAGGAAGGCCTTCCATGCCCGCTCCTGCACTTTGGCAAAGGTCTCCCCGCCGTCAATATGCACATCCCCCGGCGTGCTCCGCCAGATGTCATACTGCCCGGGATAGAGCGCATCCATTTCCTCCGGCGTATGGCCGTCCCATTTCCCCAAATTGATTTCAATGAAACCCTTTTCTGCCAAAAGGGGAATATTCCTTTCACCCCGGATAATTTCCGCCGTCTTCTCCGCCCTTTTAAGCGGGCTGGTATAAATCACATCCAGCGGAACCAAAGCCAGCGCCTTTGCCGCAAAGGCCGCATGCTCCCTGCCCTTTTCATTCAAAGGAATATCACTCCACCCCTGCATGCGGTGGGCCCTATTCCAGTCCGTCTCTCCATGCCGTACCATGTATACCGTAGTCATAGCCTGCCTCCTTTGGTTCTATCATACCACGGATGGGCCAGGGGTAAAGGTTCAAAAGGTTCAGAGGGTTCAGAGGGTTCAGAGGGTTCAGAGGGTTCAGAGGGTTGTGGTGGCGCCCTGCGGGCGCATTATAAAATGGCGCCTACAGGGCGCCCACATCACCAGCGCAGCAATAATTATATAACTTCCTCTGAACCAGCCCGGAAGGCGGAGCCGTTCCCGGGCCGGACCCGGGGCACCAAGGGCCGTTAGGCCCAGTGGTGCCCTGAACCCTTTGAACCCACTTGTTTTCGGGAATATCATGTTACGCCGCCATTGACGCAGCCCCCTCACGCGGTCAGGAAGATTTCCAGTCCGATGCCCATGAGGATGAAACCGCCTACGATGGTGGCCTTGTCCGCCAGCTTCATGCCGAAGCGGCGGCCCAGGACGATGCCGGAAAGGCAGATAAGGAAAGTTACCACGCCGATGATAAAGGACGAAACCGCTGCTTCCTTCCATCCATAGGACGCAATGGTGAAGCCCACGGACAGGGCGTCCATGGAGGTCGCCAGCCCCTGCACGAGAAGGCATTTGAAGCTCGTTTCCGGGCACACCTCTTCCTCCTCCCCGGAAAAGCCATCCTTAATCATCATGAGACCCAGGGTGAAGAGAAGGATGAGTGCAATCCAGGGGATATAGAGCAGCACGCTTTGGAAAATATCCACCACCCAGTGGACGCATATCCATCCCAGAAGGGGCATGAGGAACTGGAAAAAGCCGAAGGTCCCTGCAATGACGGCCATCTTCTTCTTTTTCATGAAGGGCTCGTGAATCCCGTTGGCCAAAGACACGGAAAAGGCATCCATGGCCAGTCCCGCCCCTAGAAGCACGCTGTTGAAAAGAAATAAAAAATCCATAATCCCACTTCCTGATAAGAATGCCCTCACGAAGCCAACAAAAAAGAGACTCCGTGCAGGTAAAAACCATGCACGTGAGTCTCGCAATTTCAAGGAAAGCCAGGCAGATGCCAGTATGTTGACTTACTCCACAGGGTGG
This sequence comes from uncultured Dialister sp., assembly GCF_900538805.1. Taxonomy (GTDB): domain Bacteria; phylum Bacillota; class Negativicutes; order Veillonellales; family Dialisteraceae; genus Dialister. Next base: position 14,306 of record NZ_UPZP01000046.1, on the reverse strand, counting down.
CTGCTACTCCCTCACTTATTGAGAATCATACCATTTTCCTTCCTTCTTGTCAAAGGAAACAGGCGGTAAATACGGATTCCTTTAATCGAAATCTATTCTCAATTAGACTGCTTTTCTATTTCTTCCATTACTTCATTCCAGCCGTCATACCAGGCAGCGGAAAGCTGCCGGATGGTTTCCCTGTCCTTTTCGGAATACCTGTCGTAAATGGCGCCTGCCGGAATGCCCGCTGCTTTGGCCGCCTGCATTCCCGCCAGGGAATCCTCAAAAATGAAGCAGTCCTCCTTTGTCTTTCCCAAATCCGCCATCAGTTTTTCATGAACCTCCGGCGACGGCTTGATGGAAGACACGTCCTCCCTGGTGTAGATGGCGGTGAAACAGGCATCCAGCGGCGCTTTTGCCCTGATGTTTTCATTCAGGCTGCGGTAAATATCCATGTTCGCCCTTTTAGTGGTGGTGGCAATGACCAGGGTCTTTCCCAGACTTTTGAGCTTTTGAATCACCTCCGGCGCTCCCTTCTTGTAGTCCACCTGATGGATGAGGAAATTCCGGGAAATCTCATAGCGTTTCCGGAATACTTCTTCCCCACTCCAGCTGCAGCCGCAGTAACGGGCCAAAAAGAGACAGTAAGAAAGGTAAGGATTATCATCGTCCCCATGGGCTGCGAGGAAATCATCCCGCCTTCTTCCCACCGCCATTTCTTCTTCCGTCGGCCCGCCCATGGCTGCCATGAGGGCACAGTCCACCTGGTTCCATATGCCGATGGAATCGATGAGGGTGCCGTCCATATCAAAAATGATGGTATTTCTTTCAAGGAAGGATTTATTTCCCAAAGGGCTTCACCTCTGCCACCGCTTCTTTCGCGTCAATCCGCTTATCGCCGTGGTCCACATCGATGAGCACATAGCGGTCATTGCCCATACCCATTTCCTTCATGTAAGTCAGCTGGCGAAGGCCGTGGCGGGACTCCATCCGTTCCACCAGGTCGTGATGGTCCTCTTCCTTCATGGCGTACACCATGTCCACGGAAGCCTGGTCGATGGAGAGGATATCAAGGGACGCCAGGATGCCCACGTTCGGCGTCACCACAGGCATGGCATTCACGCCCTCGCAGTCGCAGGACACGGACATATTCCGCATGACGTTGATGAAGGCGATATGCTTCCCGAAATAATCCACCGTGGCCTTGGAGGATTCGGTGATTCTTTCCATGAATTCCTCCTTGGCAATGGACCACTGGTCTTTGCCCGGATAGGTGTGAATCATGGCCTTGCCGATACGGCCGTCGGCGCAGCCGATACCGATATTCTTATTGGAACCGCCAAAACCGCCCTGCACGTGGCCCTTGAAATGGGTAAGCACCAGCATGGAATCGTAATTGGTCTCATGGCTGCCTACGGACATTTCGGTGAACCATCTGCCTCCCTTCACAGGAAGCATGGTGGTGCCTTCCTCATCCATAATATCCACCGGCGCAAAGGTCCAGCCGTTTACTTCCAGAGTTTTCCGGTGCTTTTCGGTGGTATAGCGGTCACCGTCGTAGTAGGTATTGGTTTCTACGATGGTGCCCTGGGGAATATCCTTTTCCATAAGCGCCTTCACCCAGGGACGTGGAATGATATTGGGGCCGTGCTGCTCTCCCGTATGAAGTTTCACCGCAATTTTCCCGGTAAGATTTTCATTGATTTTCTCATACATGCGAATGAGCCCCTCCGCCGATAAGTCACGGGTGAAATACACAATGGACTCATTTCCCTTTCTTTCTTCATAGGGAATATAATGGTCTCCGTCAATGCCTGCTGTCTTTTTCATTTCTTTTTCCTCCACATACATAAAGAAAAACCTGCACTGCGGCAGGCTTTTCTACTTCTCATTTCTCGTCCAGAAAGCGTGCCGCCTCCGAATTCTTCCTGATTTCCTGAATATCTTCTTCCGTGGGATACACGGGGATATCCCTGTCATGGTTCACAAGGCAGAGGAAACCCAGAATGTCTCCCATGTCCGCCTTGAACTGGTGCCACTCCCAGGGAGCAATGGTGATGAAATCCCCTTCATGGACCTCCACCACCTGATTTCCCAAAAGGGCATGACCCTTCCCCTTGAAAATCATGACCGCATGCATATGCTCATGATGTTCAAAGGAAGAAAAGCCTCCCTTTTCTACCTGGAAATAGCGGAACTGCACCGGAAGGTCATTTTCGTTATCAAAAAGAACCTGCTTGGTCACGTCCCGGAATACGCCGGGATTTTCTTTGTAAATATGGGGCTCCACGCCGTCCCACCTGTTTTTGTCCTGATGAAAGCGATGTATCATATGTCCTCCTGTTCTCTGCTTATTGTATCATAGCCCGGAAGGAATAGGAAAAGGTTTCATCTTACTCATTATAGAAAGTTAAAGTGGACTTTAGTCAAGGGGGGGATGGGTGAGCCGCGCACTATTTCAATGATAAGTTTCCTATTCGACATGGCGCCGCTGCGTTTCACAGCGGCAGGAAACGGTTCGCGAAAAGTTTCCTATCCGACGTGGCACCAATGCGTGTCATACTGACAGAAAACTATTTGCTAAAGGTTTCCTGTCCGGCGTGACACCGCTGCGCTTCACAGCGGTAGGAAACTGTTTGCGAAAAGTTTCCTATCTGACGTGGCGCCAATGCGTGTCATACTGACAGGAAACTATTTGCTAAAAGTTTCCTGTCAGTCTTGGCACCACTGCATTTTATACCGACAGGAAACTGCTTGCGAATGGTTTCCTGAACGGTACGACGCTGCAGCGAATCCCCGCAGTAGGAAACTTCCCGTCACAATCAAAAAACGCCTCCCGAAGGGGAAGCGTTTTTGGGCTGCCAACTATTTCAGCACGCCGATTTCTTTGTAGTACTTTTCAGCGCCCGGATGGAGGGGTACGCCGGCAATGTCTTTTACCGCATTTTCCGGTGTCAGTCCTTTGAGGTTCTTCTGGGACTGGCCCATTTCATCCATATGTTCCCAAAGGGTCTTGGTGAGCTGGTATACCACGTCTTCCGGCAGGTCGCCGCGGCAGAACATGACCATCTTGATGGCAGAGGTCTGTACGTCCTTGTCCTGGTTGGGATAGGTGCCTGCCTTGATGGTGTAGCTGGTGTACCAGGGATACTTGGCCTTCAGTTCCTTCATCAGATTATCGTCAATGGGCACCAGATGGGCACCGCTGGTGAGGGCCTGGGTGACAGCGGAAGCGGGAGCACCGGACATGATCCAGGCACCGTCGATGGAGCCGTTCTGAATCATATCAGCCGCATCGCCGAAGGTAATGTATTCGGCTTTAATGTCATCGGGGAATTTCATGCCTGCCGTGGTAAGATGGGCTTCCGCTTCGTTATACACGGAAGAACCGGCGGAAGCGACCGCAAAGTGCTTGCCCTTGATGTCCTGGATATTTTCAATACCGGAATTGGCACTGGCCACCACCTGGTTCGGGTTGAGGTACAGACCGCCGATGACCTTCAGGTCCGGATAGGCATGGTCCTTGAATGTGTCCAGTCCTTTGTAACACTGGTATACGTTGCTGGCAATGGCGATGGATACCTGGGCTTCCCCGTCGGAAACCATATTCAGGTTTTCAATGCCGCCGGCGGAAGCCTGGCTGGCTGCCTGAACGCCGGGTACATTATTGCTCCACATGTTGGTAATGGCGGCCCCTACGGCATAGAGGGCACCGGAGGCTCCGGCGGTGGGGAAATTAATTTTCAGCGTCTGCCCTGCTGCCGGTTTGGCGCCGCCTGCCTTCTTGTCATCACCGCAGCCCGCAAAGGCTCCTGCCATCACCATGGCTGCCATGGATACTGCCAGTACTTTCTTCCAGTTTTTCATAACGTTTCCTCCCTTACTGCAATTCTACTTTTATAAATACAACCCGGGCCTATCCATGGAGGATAGAGGGGGCTGTGATTTCTATGCTGCTTCGATTTCTTTCTTTTCCTTATTCCTCTTCATCCACTGGTAAATGCATACCGCCGCAATGCCTGCTGCACCGGCCGCATCGGTGAGGACGCCGGGAAGAAGCAGGAATGGTGAGGATGCGATGAGGACGATTCTTTCCACCATGCTGCAGCGGCGGAGAATCCATCCCTCCAGCCCTGCCACCAGGGCGAAGGTGCCCACCATGGCAGTAAAGACAGCCCATCCCGTATCAAAGAGGGTGGCCGTTTTGGACACGCCGATGAGGAGCACCGGATTGCCTAAGAAAAAGAAGGGAATAATGAATCCGATAAGCCCCAGACGCACCGCCCAGAGGCCTGTCTTGGTCTGGTCCGAATCCGCAATACCCGAAGCCACATAGGCAGACATGGCCACCGGCGGGGTGATATTGGAGAGGCACGCATAAATCAGACAGAACAGGTGGGCAATGAGGGGAAGGGCCCCTGCTTTGATAAGCACCGGCACCGCCACGGCCTGCACGATAACGTATGCCGCCACACCGGGAACGCCCATGCCCAGAATGGCAGACATGATCATCACCAGGAAGCCTGCCAGGTAAATGCTTCCTCCGTTCACTACGGAAAGGATGAGGTAACCCATGTTGAGCCCCAGGGATGTCAAGGTGACGGTACCGATGATAACGCCGATGATGACGCAGCACACCCCTACGGAAATGGCACTCTTGGAGCCTTCCACCACGGCTGCCAGGATTTTATCCGGCGTCATGCGGGTATCCTTCCGAAGCCAGCTGGCTCCGATGGTAACGAAAATGGAAATCACCGCTGCATAAAGCGGCGTAAAACCTGCAAACATGAGTCCGATGAGGCTGATAAGCGGCAGTACCAGGTGGCCCTGCTCTTTAATGACCTTCATGGCATCCGGAATATTTTCCTTGGCAATGCCCGAAAGACCCAGCCTTTTTGCTTCAAAATGAACGGCAAAAAGCAGGCCGATATAGTACAGGAGCGCCGGCGTCACAGAAGCCAGTGCCACATAGGTATAAGACAGATTCAGGAATTCCGCCATCACGAAGCCCACAGCCCCCATAATGGGCGGCGTGAACTGGCCGCCGGTGGAAGCCACCGCTTCCACGGCGCCGGCAAATTCCTTCTTGTAGCCGGTACGCTTCATGAGGGGAATGGTAATGGTGCCGGTGGTGGCCACGTTGGCAATGGCGGAGCCGTTAATCATACCCATAAGCCCCGATGCAATCACCGCCACCTTGGCAGGGCCGCCGGATGTACGGCCCACCAGGGTGAGGGAAAAATCATTGATGAAATGGGAAAATCCGCTGTATTTCAAAAAGGCGCCGAAGACTACAAACAGGAAAATATAGGTAGCCGATACGCCGATACCCGTGCCCAGAAGGCCCTGGGTGCCCCAGAACTGGGTAATAAGCACACGCTTCAGGGTAAAACCGTTATGTCCCAGATACCCCGGCAGGTAGGCGCCGAACCAGTTGTACGCCAGAAAAAGGGCCGCCAGAATGGCCAGATTTCCCGAAGCACGCCTTGCCGCTTCAAAGACACAGATAATAGCCACAAAGGCGATTCCGATTTCCAGATTGTTAATCCGGCCGCCGGTCTGGGCAATGCGGGTATAGTTGAAAATCAGGTAAAGGAAAGAACCCACGGACCCCAGGATAAAGAACCAGTCCCACAGCGGCGGCAGCTTCCTTCTCCGCTTCTCCTTCTTATAGGTAGGAAATAAAAGAAACGTAAACAGCAGAAGGAAAATACAGTGAATGGCCCTAAGGTTGATGGCGCTGATAGCCCCTACGGTGGTGAAATACAGCTGGAACGCCGTCCACAGGCATAAAAGGACCACGATGGCCTTCCCCAAAGGACCTTCATAAATCCTCATGCGGGAATCGGCATCCTTGTCCTCCAGCATCTTTTGGGCTTTCCTGTCCAGATCCGCTTTTGTCCCCTCCACATCTTCCAGGCGGACATCTGCTTTCTCATGATTCATTTGTCAAAACTCCTCCCAAACTTCTATCCTCCGTCAGGGACTTCTGCCGAATATCTGCGGGCAGCATCCCTGTTCCGAAAGTAATTAATGAAAGTATATCACGAAAGGAAGCCCGGTGCCAGTGGGCAGAGAGATTGGGACCGCGAGGCGGCCCCGGGTTCAGAGGGTTCAAGGGGGAAGGTGAACGGCCCTTCGGGCCAAGGGTTCTTAGGGTTCTAAAGTTTGACGCAGCCTGCGGCTGCGAGGGTTGTGGATTGTCTTTGGCAATGAGTATATATGCCGCTCCGCAGCAGGCGTTACGGGATTGCCTTCCCGCCTCCCACAGTCATCCTGAGCGCAGCGAAGGATCTCCGTACATGCCGATAGTAACCCATCTGCCTGTAAATACCAGTCGGCGGTAAGACGACCACCGGGAGCCGGGAGCTGACAGCCGGAAGCCGAGACAGCTATCGGCTGTCCGCTTACCGCTATCCGCTGCCAGCAGGCGCTGTCCCTTCCCGCTCCCACCGTCATCCTGAGCGCCAGCGAAGGATCTTGGTACATGCCGATAATGACCCGTCTGTCAGTAAATACTGGTCAGCGGGAAGGCGCCGCCAGTGTGACAGTGTGACAGTGAGACAGTGGGACAGCCAAAAGCCGGGAGCCGACAGCTTCTATCTTCTATCTTCTATCTTCTATTTTCTAAACTCTATCGTCTATCTTCTATCTTCTAATTTGTAGTATAATAATAAATGTGATAATCATTCTCTATAGGAGGTTCATAATGAAAGAAACATACAGCAGAACAAAATCCGTATGGCAGCGCATGAACAAAAAAGAGCGTGAAGCTGTCATGGATTACGGTGAAAAATACAAGGCTTTCCTTGACACCGCCCGCACGGAACGGCTGGCGGCGGCTGAAATCATCCGCCAGGCAGAGGAAAAGGGGTTCAAGCCGGTATATGATATGAAATCTTTGAAACCCGGCGACAAGGTCTACTGGAACCAGAAGGGCAAGTCCGTCATTCTGGCAGTGATTGGCCAGGAACCGGTGCATGAGGGCATTAAAATCGTGGGCTCCCACATCGATTCCCCCCGTCTGGACCTGAAAGCCAATCCGGTACACGAACAGGAAGGGGTGGTCTATTTCCGCACCCACTACTACGGCGGCATTAAGAAATACCAGTGGCCCACCATTCCTCTGGCCCTCATCGGCGTCATTTACACAAGGGACGGAAAGAAAGTGGAAATCAATGTGGGCATGAAAGAAGGAGATCCCATTTTCTACGTATCGGACCTCCTCATCCACATGGCCCAGGACCAGATGAAGAAGCCCCTGGCCGAAGGCATTACCGGTGAACAGCTGCAGGCCATTGCCTGGACCAACGCCGAAGGAAAAGCAAAGCCCAAGGAAGTCTTCATGAAATGGCTGAAAGACAACTACGGCATTGAAGAAGAAGACTACGCCACCGCCGAACTGGAACTGGTGCCCGCCACAAAGAGCCGGGACGTGGGCTTCGACCGCTCCCTCATCGCTTCCTACGGCCAGGATGACCGGGTATGCTCCTATGCCAACCTGGAAGCCATCCTCCATGCCAACCCCGGCGTGAAGACCCAGGCCGCCCTTCTGACGGATAAGGAAGAAATCGGTTCCTACGGCAACACAGGCATGGAATCCTCTTACTTCGTGAAATTCGTGATGAAGCTCCTTTCCCTCCAGGGACAGGACTCTATCCTTGATTTCTATGAAACCATGGAAAACAGTGAAATGCTTTCCGCCGACGTAAACTCCTGCCTTGACCCCATGTTCCCGGAAGTATCGGAAAAGGATAACGCCTCCTTCATGGGCTACGGCATCAACCTCACCAAGTACGGCGGCGCCAGAGGCAAAGCAGGCAGCAATGATGCGAATGCTGAATTCCTGCAGGAAATCCGCACCATCTTCAACGAAGCCGGCGTATGCTGGCAGATCGGCGAACTGGGCAAGGTAGACCAGGGCGGCGGCGGCACTATCGCCTTCATGATGGCCGACTGGGGCGCCGAAGTAGTGGACTGCGGCACAGCCATGCTCTCCATGCACTCCCCCTACGACCTCCTCTCCAAGGCCGATGCCTACGAAACCTACCTGGCCTACAAGGCATTCTTTGAAAGTAAATAAAACAATCAAAAAACGGCGCTTCTGCGCCGTTTTTTTGATTGCTCCCATGGGCAACTTTCCGAACATGGACACCCCTATCCTCCGGTGCCTGCGGCGCCAGCCCCCTTCCTGAGGAAGGAGGCTGAGGCCCTGCGTCTCACTTTTCTACACCACCTGAATGAAGAAAACACAGCATATCCGATGTTTTTCTGTCTGATAATGACTTCCCGCGGATAGCCGTCCACCTATCCCCCTGTCTCACTGTCTCACTTTCACACTATTTTCTTTCCGGAAACACCCGGTTCAAAAGATATGTCAATCCTGCAAACACCGCCATCACCACGAAAAGAAGGGGATAGGCGATAACCATTAATGCTATGGACGATTCTACACTTGTCATGATTTCCTCCTTGTCCCACTTAACCCAGTACGGGAATCAAAGCCAGCACCAGACCGCCGGCTACTACGGAAGCCACCTGGCCTGCCACATTGACCCCCATGGCATGCTGGATAATATAATTGGACGGGTCTTCCTTCAGCGCCATCTTGGCAATGACGCGCCCCGACATGGGGAATGCGGAAATGCCGCAGGCCCCAATCATGGGGTTAATCTTCTTTTTCAGGAACAGGTTGGCCAGCTTGGCGAAAAGGACGCCGCCCACCGTATCGAATACGAAGGCAAAGGCTCCCAGCACCAGGATTTTGAGAACGTCCATGGTGAGGATATTTTCCGCCGTCATGGTGGCCCCCACCGTAATGCCCAGGAGAAGGGTGACCAGGTTGGACAGCTCATTCTGCGCCGCATTGGACAGGGAATCCGTAACGCCGGACACCTTCAGCAGGTTGCCGAACATGAGGGCACCGATGAGGGGTACGGAAATAGGCGCCAGAATGCCTGCAATAAGCACCACCATCAGGGGAAAGAGGAAACGGGCCGTCCAGGACACCGGTTTTTCCGCCTTGAAGGGCATGCGGATCATGCGCTCCTTCTTCGTGGTGAGGAGCTTCACAATCGGCGGCTGGATAATGGGCACCAGGGACATGTAGCAGAAAGCCGTCACCGTCAGAGGCGCCAAAAGGTTCGTCGCAAATTTCTGGGCCACAAAGATGGTGGTGGGGCCGTCGGCAGCGCCAATGATACCGATGGACGCCGCTTCGTTGAAAGGAAATCCCGCCAGCGCTGCCAGAAGGGCGGCAGCAAAAATGCCAAAATGGGCGGCCGCTGCAAACAGCATGACATAGGGCGCCCGGATTAGTGGATCAAACTCACACATGGCCCCTACCGCAATGAAAATCAGCACCGGGAAAAGCTCATTGGCAATGCCCGCCTCATAGAGCACAGACAGGAAACCAGGCTCTCCTCCTCCTGTGGGAATCACCGCAAAATGGCCGGGAATGTTGGCCAGGATACAGCCCACCCCCATGGGGAAGAGAAGCATGGGCTCATAATCCTTCTTTACCCCCAGATAAATGAGGATGCCTCCGATGAGAAACATCATCCACACAGAGGGGTCGCCCATGCCTATGACCCCGCTGAACAACTCTTTCGCAATACTTTCCCAGGCTGTCATTGAAACCTCCTAAATGAATAAAAATACAAATACCCTTTCATCCGATTTCCTTTTCTTCTTTTTCTGTGATGAAAAAAAATAACCTGCAGTACATGAATTCTTTTAAAAAAAAGGCCCGACATTTTTCAATGCCAGGTCCTTCTATCAGGATGGATTTCCTACCCCTGTGCCATACGCAGGAAACGAAATATGAAACTGTAATTTCTATACTATAAATTATACCCGAAAACAGGCAGAATGACAAATACAAGAAGTGCCCAAATAATACCGGAGCCGATAAAGATGCCCGCCGTAATGGCAAAGCCCTGCTTCGAATTCGGCACCCCCAGCAGACTGAAATTGCCAAACACCCCGCGGCGCACCATAAAGCCATTGGACTTCCGCTGCCTAAACCACTTCAGCTTATTCTCCTGTCCGATACTGTAGGCCACAATAATGGCCACAACGGACGCCACCAGCCAGTACAGCAGGAAACGGGCGGCGCTGAAATCCTGTACATCAGATAAATCAATTAATTGCATAGTCAAATACTCCTTATCAAGTGTAATGATATCAGTATTTTCAGTAGAATGCAAGAGGGCCGCTTTGCGGCCCAGGTTCAAAAGGTCCAAAAGGTTCAGAAGGTTCAAAGGGTTGTGGATTGCCCTTCGGGCAATGAGTTTTATATGCCGCTTCGCGGCAGGCGTTACGGGATTGCCTTCACGCCGGACACAGTCATTCTGAGCGAAGCGAAGAATCTTGGTACATGGCGGTAGTGACTTATTTCCAATAAATACCGATCGGCGGGAAGGTTCAAAGGGTTCAGAGGGTTGTGGATTACCCTTCGGGTAATGAGTTTATATGCCGCTTCGCGGCAGGCATTACGTTCTTCCCTTCCCGTCATCATTCTGCATAGGTTCTGCAGCAAAAGAAAAATACCTCTATGGGCAGGCCCCTTCCTCAGGAAGGGGGCTCCGCGAAGCGGTGGGGATAGGTCCGAAATTTGACGTCCCTATCCGCCAACGCCTAACGGCGCCACCTTCCCCTCTGAACCCTCTGCACCTTTTGAACCCTCCGAACCCGGGGCGGCCTCGCCGCCCCAATAAAAAAGCACCCTCTTTCGAGAGTGCTTTTTATTGACGGATTTCTTAAAGAAATCAGCCTCCGAACTGTGCCAGCATGGTGCCTGCAGCTACTGCAGTACCGATAACGCCTGCAACGTTGGGTCCCATAGCCTGCATGAGCAGGTAGTTGGACGGGTTGTCGCGGAGACCTACCACCTGGGATACGCGGGCTGCCATGGGAACGGCGGATACGCCTGCGGAACCGATGAGGGGGTTCACCTTGTTGCCGGATGCAATTCTCATGATCTGGCCAAAAAGTACGCCGCCTGCGGTGCCTGCTGCGAAAGCCACAAGGCCAAGGCAGATGATTTCCAGGGTCTGTACGCGGATGAACTTGTCACCGGTCATGGTGAGGCCTGTGCCGGTTGCCAGGAAAATGGTAACGATGTTGCACAGTGCGTTCTGGGCAGTATCAGACAGACGGGCAGTTACGCCGGATACTTCGAAGAGATTGCCCAGGCAGAGCATGCCCATCAGAGCTGCCACCGGCGGGAGAAGCAGGGATACTACGATGGATACGACAATCGGGAATGCCACCTTTTCAAAATGGGTGACCGGACGAAGGTTGGTCATTCTGATCTTTCTCTGTTCCTTGGTGGTGAAGAGCTTCATAATAGGAGGCTGAATCAGGGGTACCAGGGACATGTAGGAGTAAGCTGCTACGGCTACGGCACCGAGAAGGTGAGGAGCCAGTTTTGAAGTCAGATAAATAGAGGTCGGGCCGTCAGCGCCACCGATGATACCGATGGAAGCGGCTTCCTGCACATTGAAGCCAAGAAGCATAGCGCCGGCCAGTGCTACGAATACGCCGATCTGGGCAGCTGCACCGAGGAGCATGGTCTTCGGGTTGGCAATGAGGGGACCGAAGTCCGTCATGGCACCGACGCCCATGAAAATCAGCGGCGGGAAAATTTCATACTTAATACCAAATCCGATGGCCATCATAACGCCCATATCGGTTTCGAAACCGGTATTCGGGAAGTTGGCCATGATATCGCCGAAGGCGATGGGCATGAGCAGAAGAGGTTCGTACTCCTTTGCAATCGCCAGATAAAGCAGGACAATGCCTACCAGAATCATAATCAGATTCTCCCAGGTCAGAGCGGCAAAGCCGGAGTCTGTCCATACGGAGGTAAGTGCTCTCATAAATCCTTCCATGTTGTAACCTCCTTCTATGGTTATTTCTTCTTATTCTTCGTGGGATCCACGATATGAATCAGCTGGATGACGAATGCAAGAACAACGAGGACCGCAAATACGATAACCATGTTGGTGAGGCAAATGGAAAGCGGGCTTGGAGATGCCATGTAGTAATCCACCTTTCTTTGGAGACGTCATGAAAACGTCCGGGGTTCTCCCCCTCTACGGAACCGGCAGAACCGGCTCAGAATTAAAGTGCGATTATCCCGGGAAGAATGGCCAGAAAATCGGAATAATCAGTACGCTTGCAATGAATGTAATAAGGCAGAGCGGAACGCCTACTTTTACATAATCATTGAAGGAGAATCCGCCAGGTCCGAGGACCAGGGTGTTTGGCGGAGTAGCCATGGGTGTTGCAAAGGCCATGGAAGCTGCGATACCGATGGACATGAGTACCGGTTTCGGATCAGCGCCGATGGACTGGGCAATGGAAATACCGATGGGCGCAAGAAGTGCTGCAGACGCGGTATTGGACATGAACTGGGTGAGTACGTTGGAAATCAGGTACAGCACAGCGCAGAGAACGATGGGGTTTGGATTTTCGCCCATCATGTTCACCACGGTGTCCGCAATGAGCTTGCCTGCGCCGGTCTTATCCATGGCGGTGGCTACGGAAAGCATGCCGGCGAAGAGGAAAATGGTAACCCAGTCGATACCTGCATAGGCTTCCTTTTCTTTCAGGCAGCCGGTGATAACGCAGAGAATGGCACCGGTGACCGCAGCAGTCTGCAGCGGAACGGTCTTCAGGTTCAGAGCCATGGCAGCTACCACGCCCAGAAGAATGAGGCCGGAAATCCACATCTTTGTCTTGCTCTTCGGTGCATTGTCATCAGAAGCGCCGGCTTCTTTCTTCGCTGCTTCAACGGCAGCTGCATCCATAGCGCCTGCGCTCTTGGCCGGAATGGTCTTTCTTCCGATGGTGAGCATGTACACCAGGACAATCAGGGACAGAGGTACACCGATTAAAGCAAATTCGAAGAAGCCGAAGGACGGAAGACCGGCAGCGGACAGAGCGCCGGTAACGATAACGTTTGGCGGAGTACCGATCATGGTGATGGTGCCGCCTACGTTAGCTGCCACTGCCAGAGGCATCAGTTCCTTAGATGCCGGAATGTGGGCAGCGTTGGCAATACCGACGATAACCGGCATGAGGCAGGCCACGGTGCCGGTATTGGAGGAAACGGCAGACAGGGCAATGGTAACAATCATGATAGCACCCATGAGCGGTACTTCCTTGGTGCCTGCCTTGTTTACTACCCAGAGACCTACTGCTTCAGCCAGGCCTGTTTTGAACATGGCTGCGCCGATGACGAACATACCGCCAAAAAGAACGACGGTGGAATTGGAAAGACCTGCATACACCTGCTTGGACGGAAGAACGCCCAGAATTCCCAGGGCCGTGCAGGCTGCCATGGCAGTCACTGCCAGCGGAATTAATTCGGTAACAAACAGGAATGCTGCTACTGCCAGCACACATAGTGTGATAATAGCTGGATCCATAAGTTCACCTTCCTTAAAAGAAATCTATCTCTTTTCCGTAAGGAAAAAAGACACTGCTGATAACGGAAGATGACAGACCTTCAAAAATAAGCATGAATAATAGCTGAATGCGAAAAGAAAATCTGAATCATCCGTCTGTATCCCTGGTTAACCGGCTATCCTCCTTTCCTCACAGTCTCCGGGAAAGACTCACATAAGAAACAAGAAACGGAAACGCTCTCTCGTTCATTTGTATTGTAACGGCATGAGAATTCATAATCAAATATGCATATATCACTATATATATTGCTATGTATTTACAATTATATAGTATTCAATGCATATAAACATATATTGCAAACTATGCAAATCGTCTCTTTTTTCGATTGCCTTCTATGGAAATCCCTCAAAAAATCCCATATTTTCGGAGAAATCATTTACTCTATTTTTCAGTCATGAATTTTTATGCAGAATATTCATTTTTATGAATAGCAACTGAAAGCCCCATTTCCCATTTATTTTCCATTTTCTGTCCTTGAAATCTATTTCTTGTTTCAGAATTTTATTTTTCTATAAGTACTTATAGAAGATTGTTATAAGGGGGGCCGCTTTGCGGCCCGGGTTCAAAGGGTTCAGAGGGTTCAGAAGGTTCAGAGGGTTGTGGATTGCCCTTCGGGCAATAAGTTTTATATGCCGCTTCGCGGCAGGCGCTACGGGATTGCCTTCACGCCGGACACAGTCATTCTGAGCGAAGCGAAGAATCTTGGGACATGACGATGGTGACTTATTTGCAAGAAATACCAATCGGCGGGAAGGTTCAGAGGGTTCAAAGGGTTCAGAAGGTTCAAAGGGTTGTGGATTGCCCTTCGGGCAATGAGTTTTATATGCCGCTTCGCGGCAGGCGTTACG
>NZ_UPZP01000045.1 GCF_900538805.1 uncultured Dialister sp. | reverse complement strand
CGGGGTGGCAAAGGAACTGGATTCGTAGGGAGCCGTAGGCGACTGAGAATCCAGTGACATGCTTCCCTTTAGGAGAAAGGTGGTGCCGCAGGCACCAAAGGGGGAAAAGCGGCCGAAGGCCGCTCATCACCGTAATGCTATTTCTCCTGATGAATCCAAAGGTATCCAGCTGGAACCAGCCGGCAGCCAGAAGCCGGAAGCCGATAGCACTCATCTCTACATCCAGCGGTTCCTTCCCGCCGACTGGTATTTAACAGCATTTCTCTCATATGCTTCGCGTACCGAGATTCTTCGCCTTCGGCTCAGAATGACGATGAGGGCGGAAAGGCAAGGCACGTAACGTAGGCTCCTTCCTCAGGAAGGAGCTGCCCGATAGGGCTGAGGATAGGTCCGTATTTTGGTTAATAGAACTGACGCTGTTCCTCCGTCGCCTACGGCGCCACCGACGGCCGGGTTTTAAGGTGTTCGCTTTTTGTGCAGGCTATGCTCACATATTAGCTCGGCTCAGAAATGTTGCAGGATTTCTGCCTGTGGAAGGAGGCTATGGCTCATCGGCATGTACCGCTGGTGTCACAAATGCAAATCCCGTAACGCTGACTTTATACTTATCGCCGCGAAGCGGCGATACCAAGGCCCGTCGCCCCCTTCTACACAACCCGCCGCCGCAGGCGGCCATAATCTCCAGCCCCGCAGGGGCTGGGCACCTTCCCCTTCTGAACCCCGATTTCAAAGGGGCGCCAATTAAAAAACCGGCAAAAGCCGGTTTTTTCCATTTACAGCATATCCTTTTTCCACAGGACGAAGGTGGCCACCATGGTGACCAGGACGCCTATGAGGATGACTTCGATGAAGCCCAGGGGGGCGTCGGCCCAGGGGACGGGGACGTTGATGCCCCAGAGGCTGAATATCAAGGTGGGAATGGCCAGGATAATGGTGACGGAGGTTAAGAATTTCATGATCTGGGACAGGCGGTTGGAGATGATGGAGGAGAAGGAGTCCATCATGGACATAAGAATGTTGGTATAGATTTCCGCCATTTCCAATGCCTGCTTGTTTTCGATGATTACGTCTTCCAGGAGGTCTTCGTCTTCTTCGTACATTTTGAGGAGGGAGTGGAGGGGACTGTTCCTGAGGCGCATGAGGCGCTCCATCACGTTTTCATTGGCGTGAAGGGCGAAGTTGAAGTAGGTCAGGGATTTCTGCAGTTCCAGCATGCGGAAGAGTTCTTTGTTCTGCAGGGATTTCCGGACCTGGGTTTCGATGACGTCGGTTTGTTTGTAAATCTGCTGCAGGTAGAACAGGAAGGATGAGGAGGCCTGGGAGAGGATCTGGAAGAGGAAACGGGTTTTCTTGTAGGTCTGGAAGGAGGTGAAGGAGTTATTCAGAAATTTCTGGATTACTGTGTTTGTTTCCAGGCATACGGTGACGAAGAACTGGCGGGTAATGAAAATGCCCAGCGGCAGGGCGTCGTAGGCGTCTGTTTCCAGGACCACCGGCGTATTGACAACGACGAAGATGTAGTCGTCTTCCAGTTCCACGTGGGACCGTTCTTCTCTATCCAGTGCGGTCTGCAGGGAGTCTACGGGAATGCCGGTGAGTTCGTTAAGTTTGGTCAGTTCCGCCGTATCGGGGGCGGCGCAGTTGATCCAGGAGCCTTTTTCCAGCTGCTCCAGCGGTACCTCGCAGAGTATGTGGTTTTCATTATGTTTGTAAGCTCGAAGCATGGCGTCCCCCTTTCTTATTTACACATTTTACTATAGTCAGAAATGGCGGTTCTGTCAATGAAAAACCGTGCTTTTATGGGAATGGCGGACAGCGAAAAAGCAGGATGCCTGCGGGGTATCCTGCTTTTTTATTCCGGATTTTGATTTCCCTTATTATCAGCCTTTCAGGTAGGGGACGATGGCGGCGCAGTGGGGCATGACGGTGATGGTGTAGTCGTCTTTGCCTTCGTCTTTCAGGATTTTCTGTGCCAGCTGCCAGGCTTCTTCCACGGTGGCCACCGGGGTCTGGTTGGTCTTTTTGATGGCCTCGAAGTTTTCCGGTTTGGTGACCAGGATGATGTGGTAGCGGTGAGTCATGCAGAAGAGGTTGAAGGCTACGAAGAAGGGGATGGTGAAATGGTGGCGCAGTGCTTTTTCCATTTCTTCTTCGGTGTCGTACTTGAAGCTGCCCATGTAGGCCGGCGGTTCGTAAAGGTCGCTGGCTTCCATGATGGCGATGATGATGCCGCCTTCTTTGGTGACCACGTCGGAGGGGTCGTAGCATTTGCAGCCCTGGTAGAGGGATACGTCCTTGGGATAGCCGCCGGCGCAGGCGAAGGCTACGTCACATTTTGCCTTGAAGGGGACTTTCTGGATGCGGTAGACGATTTTGGTGCCTTCCAGCCAGGCTTTGTAGGGGTCGCCGCCTACCATGGCGCAGATTTTTCCTTCGGAGTTGATGATGGAGTGAACCAGGAAGCATGGTTTAATCATGTCGCTGGCTTCCTGCATGTCATCGGAAACGGGGTTGTCATCGAGAAGGGTGGAGCGGGTTTTGGGGTTGATGCCGCTGCCGAATTTTTCGCCCAGCGCATGGCAGTGGTTGATCTGGATGGTGTCGTCTCCTGCCACGCCGGGGAGAATCAGTTTCCTGCCGCCGCCGTAGCCCGCAAAGAGGTGGGTGGTAATGCCGTCGATGACGATGACTTTGTCCGCTTCCACGGCGTGTTTATTAATCCATACGGGGGTGCCGCGGCTGGTGTCGCCTACGTGGACCAGTTCGTCCTTGTTCATGCAGTGGTGCTGGTAGAGTTTTACCCGTTTGGTCAGTTCTTCGCCTACCACCATAATGTCTTCTTCCGGTGTCTGTTCCCTGTGGGTGCCCTGGGCAAAGAGGATGCAGATGTCTTCGTCCGGAACGCCGGCCAGGTTCAGTTCGTTCACCACGTGGATAACGAACTGGTCAGAGTGGTTCCAGATACGGGTGACGTCGGCGCAGACGATGCAGACCTTGTCTCCCTTGGAAACGATTTCCTGCAGGGGCTTGGTTCCGATGGGGTGGCGCATGCATTCCAGGGTGGCTTCCTTTACGTCACAGGCAGGGGTGGGGTTTCCTTCCAGTACGTCCAGGATATGTTCTTCCGGCAGGCTCACTTTCTGCGTTCCGCGGCCGAAGCCGAATTCAAATTCTTTTAATGCCATAAAGACTCCTCCTTTGCTGGTCCGGCATGAAAGGGCTGCCGGCAGGGAAATATGATTTTGGTAGTTAACTTTTATTATAGCACTACTATAGGATGGCTATATTTCCAAAAAGTCATAGCAGGCTAAAAATGTTATGGGACGAAGGTTTCTTGTGCGGCATGGGGCTGATGTGCTTCATCTGAGTAGGAAAGTGTTTGCGAAAGGTTTCCTGTTCGACGTGGGGACATTGTGTTTCAGTTCAATAGGAAACTGTTTGCGAATAGTTTCCTGTCCGGCATGGTACCACTGTGTGTCATACCGACCTGAGATTCCTCGACTCCGCTTCGCTTCGCTCGAAATGACAGTGGGACGTGGCACCCATGTGCTTTATGACAATACTTCCCATACAGATAAAGCATTCGACTATGCTGTAAACGCAATTTAATTTCATCTATAATGATTCTTTTCTATTGGACTCATATGAAAAATTATATGATAATGAAAGAAACACGTTCGTTAAGAAAATATGGATTCATTCATAAGATTTAATTTCATAAAGATTCAGTTTTATCAGGATTTTGACAGCCTTTTCCTATTCCGGGGAGTTTTCTGGGGAGGTGGAGTCTATGGTTCATGTGGCAGTGGTGAGTGACCAGCCTGATACGGTGGGGGTCATCAGGAAGGTGTGCGGTGAGTTCATGGTGAGCCGGGGCCTTGCTTTGAGTTTCACGGCCTATGAGAACAGCTACGTGTTTCTGCAGGAGTTGGAAAACCGGAAGAAGCTTTTTGAAATTATTTTCCTGGATACGTCGGTGCGGGGTATGAATGCGGTGGATACGGCAGCGGCCCTTCGGAGGATGCCGGAGAGGCCGTCTCTGGTCTTTTTGTCTGCCACCGAAGGCTACTGCATGGACGCTTTTCGCATGGGTGCAGTTCATTATCTAAAGACGCCGCTGTCGGAAAAGGCGGCGGAGGAGGGACTGGCTCGCGGGTTTGCTTTCGTGGAGCGGGATTATCACAGGAAAATGATGTTTAAAATGGCAGAGGGAGAGGCGCTGGTGGATTTGTCTACCCTGGAGGCGGTGGTGAGTGATGACCATCATCAGGTGCTCTGTCTTACCGACGGCCGGCAGCTGGAGGTGCGGGGCCGCATGGGTCAGATGAAGGAAAAGCTCATGGACGCTTCGCCCTTTCTTTTTATTTCTCCCTGCCGGGGCGTGCTGGTCAACGGCGATGAAGTATCGGAAATGAAGCAGGACCGGGTGGTGCTGAGGAGCGGCAGGATTCTTCCTGTGGCCAAGAGGAAATATGAGGAATTCAAATTACAGCTGGCCCGCTATATGGGAGAGGAGGATTGAGAGTAGCAGCGGGCATGCCGGATGGTCTTTTTATACAGAATGATTCCAAATTTTTCTTTATAGGGAGTTTTATCATGACGGAACACAGAAAGAGAAGAAAAAGAAAGGGATTCATGATTCTGGAGCTTGTCATTGTGGTGGCTATTATCGGCGTGCTGGCGGCCATGGCGGTGCCGAACCTGACGGGTCTTACCGATGAGGCCAAGGTGGCAAGGATCCAGTCGGATCTGTCCACCATGGGCACGGCGGCAGAGGTGTACTACGTGAAGAAAGGGGCCTATCCCGCTACTTTGGACAGCTTGGTGGGAAGCGGAGATGAGGGCTATCTGAAAAAGCTGCCGGAGCCGCCGGATAAGTCGGTGACCTATGAACTGAAGGATAAGGGGGAAGTGGTGGCGTCGTTCAAAGGAAAGACCTACTCTTCCTTTGGAACGACCACTTAATGGAGCGGCAGGGCCGCTCCGGGTTCAGAAGGTTCAGAGGGTTCTGCCCGCCTTTGGCGGGCGGGTTCTTATGGACTTGATGAAGCTGGTCGACGGAAGGCGGTAAGCGGCTGGCGGATAGCGGACCATGGAGGCACTATGAAAAAGGCAGGAGCGGAAGGAATGGTTTTCTGGGACCGGCTTTGGTGGGACAGGAAATGGCTCTTTCTCTGGGCAGGACTCATCCTTTGGTATGGATACCTGCTCATGAAGGGGGTGTCCTTCCTTTCTCCCGCCCTTTTTGCGCTGCTTCTGGTACTGCCGGCGCTGGAGGACTGGCGTACCGGCTGTATTTCTGACGGCTGGAGTGTCCTTCTGGCGGTGACGGGACTCATGACCGCTTTCCGGCGGCAGGGGGCAGTGGAAAGTTTTCTATCTGCCGCCCTTGTTTTGGCCATATATATGGCGCTGTACCTGATTTCCAGGAAATCCATGGGCACCGGGGACCTGGTCCTTTCCACCGGCGCCGCCTTCTGGTTTTCCCCCTTTGCGGCGCTGCTCTTTGTCTGGCTTTCTGCTCTCTCGGCGCTGCTCTTGCTTGCCATTCCTCTCCTTGCCGGCAGACGAAGCATTCACGAAGAAGTGCGGTTCGGCCCTTTTATTGCCATGGGAGGGGTGATGGCCTATGGATGGCAGGAAATATGGGGGATGTTCCCGCCGCCCTGGTTTCCTTTTAGTTGAGGCTCTGGTTATCCTTCTCCTGGTGTCCCTGGCAGGGGCCATCACCTTTCCTGCCATCCGGTCCTGGCAGGAGGAAAAGGAACTGGACATGGCGGTGGAAACACTGGCAGCCGCCATCCGGCAGGTGCAGGTGCTTTCCAAAAACGACACCGGCCGCTATGGAAATACGTCCAACACCTATTATTTCTACTGCCTGCCCGATACGGGAGGCGGCGCCACCTACTACACCCGGCGGGGCGTGAATCGGATGGAGCCGGAGGGAAAGCTGCCTGCCTCGGTCCGCCTGTCGGGGAAACTGGAACTTTCTTTCCGCAAGGATTTTGCAGGAGATGGAAAGACCTATGCCGCTGTTCTTACCACAAAGGATGGTAAGCATAAAAAGGAGATTACCGTGGCCATGTACACCGGAAGGGTGAGGGTGAATTAGAGGCATGAGGCTGCTGGGAGGTATTCCCGGGCGCAAGTGGGTTCAGAGGGTGCAGGCCGCCATCGGGCTTGCCGGCCCTGGGTGGCCCGGGTTCGGCCCGGAATCGGCTTCGCCTTCCGGGCTGGTTCAGAAGGGAGTTATATATGCTGCCTGCGGCAGCACTGCCGCGAAGCGGCATATAAACTTGCGCCCCGCAGGGCGCCACCACCACCCTCTGAACCCTCTGAACCCTTTATTTCCATAAGGAGGTCCTATGAAACGGAAAGGCTTTCTTCTTCTCTGGGCGGTGACGGCCCTGGCGGCTGGGGGAATCTTGATTTCCGGTATGGCCTTCACCCTTCATACGGCCCTTGATTTTGAGGGAAAGGGGGAGGCGGAGCTGGATGAGGCGCTCATTGCGCAGGATGTGATGGAGCGGGCGAAATATTTTCTTCGTTTCGGGAAGGGAGCCATGCCTTCTTCCGGTCAGGTGACAAGGAACGGGAAGGTTTATGACGTAAACATCCGGCGGCAGAAGGAACTGCTGCAGGAGGTGCCCATGGTGCGCGTCCGCTGCCTGGTGAAGGGGCAGGGAAGCGATGGCTTCGCTTTGGAGACGTTAGTGGAGGACAGGACATGAGAAGGAAGGGAATGCTCCTCATGGATGCACTGATGGCTCTTTTCCTCCTGTCCGCCCTGGCGGTGATGATGGCGCCGCTGACGGGGGAGTGGCTTACTGCCATGGAAAGGGGCAGGGTGGGGACGAAACTTTCGGAGACCGGACTCTTTGCCATGGATTTCATGGTGGAGAAAATCAGGAATAACAGGAAGTCCATGGCAGGAGAGGTGAAGGGGAATGCCTATGATTACTGGGGTGTCATCAATCAGAAAACCGATGGTACCCATGATTGCCGGGCTGTCATGAACAAGGAAATCGATGTCACCTATCGTTTCTTCGTGGATCGGGAGAAGCTGAAGCTCCAGCTTTACAATGACCGCATCCAACCCATAACCGGCGAATACACAGGCCCTGAGGCCTATGCTTTCCTGCCGGGGAAGAAATCCCTTTTTCATCAGGAAGGCGGCGGGCCGGTGGTCATTTCCTTTACCATGCACCACCAGATGAAGAGGATGGACAGGGATTTTGAAACATCGGTGATTCCCTACGCCGATTTCTACGGAAAGGGGAAGGTCTATGAATAGGCGGAAAGGAAGTCTGGCACTCTCCCTCCTTCTCTTCATGACCGCCCTTCTCACGGTGTCTGTGGGATTTGTGTTCTACCAGGGGCGGAGCCGGGAGTCCGTCATCCGATACCGGAAGGGCCTTGCTTCCGTGTATGCAGCGGAAAGCGGCGCCAACTGGGCCCTTTCTTCCCGCTCCCGGGGCAGGAGGGAGGGGACTTCCTTTACCATAAGCGGCAGGACGGTGATGGTATCTTTCCCGAAAGACGGAAACATCCTGTCCCAGGCGGAGGATGGAAATCGGGATTACCGGCGGTACGTGAACATCACATACAGAATGGAAGAAAAGGATGGAAAGGCGTTGATAACGGTGGAGGATATCAGAAGTGAACCATATAGTGAACCATATAGAATGGATAAATAAAATCACCGCCCATCCTCTCTATCAGCGGTGGCAGGCCTTTCGCCATCCCTCCATGGTCTGCGTCCTGCTGGAGGGAAGACTGTGGGCGGCGGATCTGCAGGAGGGGCGGTTCCTCCGCACCGCTTCGGAGCCGGTAGAGGAATTGACGGGAAAGGGCCTTGCCGCCGCCTTTCAGGCACTGGAAGGACAGGGTATGAGGCGGAAGGAAATCCTCCTTCTGGTCAATTTCCCGGATCTTCGGCTGGAAAACAGGAAGTACCCTGCCATGACGGAGGAGGAAATGGAAGAAACCATGTACTGGGAGGAGGACCGTATCTTCCGTACGGAAGAGCCCATGGCCCTGGGGTGGGAAATCACCTCCCACACGCCCCTGGGCTGGGAAGTACATGTGGAAGCGGTGAAAAGGGATACTCTCGGGCTGTGGGAAAAGGGCGCCGCTCTTGCCGGCTGCCATATAGGAGAGGCCCTGCCGGTGACGGCGGTGCCCCTGTCCGATGCGCCCCATTTCATCCTGTATGGACGGAAACGGTCGGCCATCCTGATTTTCCGGAAGGACCGGCTTTTGCGGAGCCGCATACTGAGGAAGGAGGAAACGGGGAAGGGCGCCCTCTTTATGAAACGCTGTCTTTCCAATTTCAATAGCAAAATGGCAGCCTGTTTCTTCCTCCCCCTGGCGGACTGCGGCAGGGAAGAGGCGGCCTTCTGGAAAGGACGGATGAAGGAGGAAATAGAATCTTCCAGGGGAGATGATTTTCCGGCAGATAGCATCACCCTGGAGGACAATTTCCTCTCCGAACCGGGCGGCTGGCCGGATATGGAGGTCCTTTTCCGCCATCTCCCTAAAGGGCGTCTCCATCTGCCGCTTACGGAAAAGGGGCCGTCCTTCCTGACCAAAGAAAACAGGACCCTTCGGGCCGCCCAGGGATTCTGCCTGCTGTCCCTTCTTTTCTTCCTGATGGCAGGGGGCGATTTCCTTTCTACGGAAAACCGCCTTTCCGCCCTTCGGCAGGAGGAGGGAAGACTGAAGCCCCAGAAGGCGCAGCTGGTGGAGGCAAGGCGGGAGGCAGCCAGGGAAAGGGAACTGGCTGCGCTTCTGGAAGAACTGGAAAAAAGGGACGGACAATGGGAGAAAAAGCTGGTTCTTCTGGGAGAAACGGTGCCGGCGGGCATTGTGCTTTCCTCCATCCGCCAGGACGGCGACGTGCTGCATATCCGCGGCACCGCCCAGTCAACGGAGCGGCTCAACTTCTTCCGGAATTCCTTTTCCGCCTCCTGGGGCAGCCCGGCGCAGAATGGGAAGAGAAAGGCGGATCCGGTGACGGGACTGGTGGATTTCACCATTTCCCTGAAAGGAGGAGACCATGGACTGGAAAAAGCTGGGAAATGACAGGAAATACGGAAGGACCTTCCTGCTTCTCTCCCTTTTCTTTCTCCTTTCCGGCGGCTATCTGAAGCTCATGGCCCTGGAAAAGGAGAGCATCGCCCAAAGTCTGGAACAGGAAAACAGGCAGGTGGAAATCTTTGCCAAAGCCCCGGCCCGCCGCTCCTGCCTCCCCTTCCTGGAAAGCCTCTTCCCTGCCACCTCCCCGGCCTCCGTCCTGGCGGCGGTGGAGGAAGGAGGCCTTCAAGTGGACACTGTTTCTGAAGAAGAAAAGGAAGGGGACAAAGGAATATTTCACATTTTTCATATTTCCGGCACCGGTACCTATGCACAAATCGTGCAAACCTTTGATATAATAAAAGGCAAAGAAAGATGGAGTGCCGTGAACCTTAAAGAACTGAAACGGTCGCCAAAGGGGCTGGCCTATGAAATGGAGGTTCAGACATTCCAAATCCGAGGTACCTATGAAAAAGAGAAATATAGTCCTCATCGGTCCCATGGGCACAGGCAAGAGCCGGGCGGCGAAGATACTCTCTGACGGACTGGAATGGCAGCTGGCGGATACGGACCGGATGATGGAGCGTGAAAACGGAAAGAAAATAGCAGATATCTATAAAGAAGCGGGGCCCGAAGCCTTTGCGGAAAAGGAAATGCAGGTCATTAACCATGTGCGCTACTACCACGAAGCGGTGATAGCCATGGGCGGGAACTATCCCATGACGGAGGAGAAATTCCACCTCCTCTCCGAATACGGCCTTATGATCCTCCTCTACGCCCGCCCCTTCCGCCTGGCGGAACGGGTGCGCCGCCGCATCGGCAAAAGGCCCACCATGGACTACTCCGACGTAGACGGCTACGTACGGCAGATGCTCCGGAAATGGGCCAAGTGGAGGGACCGGGTGGACCTGGTCATCAATACCACCAACTGCCACCCCGAGCAGACGGCCCTCCTCATAGCCCGGTATATCGACCAGCACCACGTCACCTTCGCGGAACGGAGGAAATAGGGGGAGTCAATGGCGGTGCTTACCGGTATTCCCGAAGACGAGTGGGTTCAGGCGCCTTTGGCGCCCGGGTTCTATCGTCCGTGCGCTTCGCGCCGGACGATGGGTTCCGCCCACAGAGCGGGCTGGTTCAGAGGGGAGTTTTATATGCCGCCGACAGGCGGCTATATACTCATCGCCCGAAGGGCGATACCTTCCCCTCTGAACCCTTTGAACCTTCTGAACCCTCTGAACCCTCACGCCGCAGGCGTGTCCAATGGCGAGACCACAACCCTCAGCTACGCAGCAGCTGTCAAACTTTAGAACCTTAAGAACCCTCGGGGCCGCAGGTCCCGTCAACCTTCTCCTCTGAACCCTTTGAACCGTCTGAACCCACTTGCTTACGGGAATACAGTTCAGAAGCGAATCATGACTCTACCTATATAAAGGAGGGATACTATGGACAAATTGGCAGTTCTAACCAGTGGCGGCGACGCGCCGGGCATGAATGCGGCCGTTCGCAGCGTGGTGCGGACGGCACTGTACTGGGGTAAGGAAATATATGGCATCTATCGGGGCTATGCAGGCCTTCTGGAAGATGACATGATTTCCATGAACTCCTCCTCCGTCAGCGGCATCGTGCTCCACGGCGGCACCATGCTGAAGACCGCCCGGTGCAAGGCCTTCTTTGAAGAAGAAAACCAGAAGAAGGCGGCGGACATTCTCCGGAAGCGGGGCATTGGCGGGCTCATCGTCATCGGCGGCGACGGATCCATCCAGGGGGCGGAAAAGCTGTCCCGTCTGGGCATGCCCACCGTCACCCTGCCGGGAACCATTGACAACGACATGCACGGCACCGACGAAACCATAGGCCATGACACCGCAGTGAACGCCGTGGTATCTGCGGTGAGCCGCATCCGGGACACCGCCTCTGCCCATAACCGGGCGGCCATTATCGAAGTGATGGGCCGGTTTGCAGGAAATATCGCTCTGGACGCAGGCCTTGCTTCCGGCGCCGAATACATCCTGGTACCGGAAGTACCTTTCAGCCGGGAAAAACTGGCCAGAAGTTTGAAACTCCAGATGGAAGCGGGCAGGACAAACAGCATCATCATCTGCGCCGAAGGTGCCGACGACGGCAGGGCCCTCTGCGACTGGCTCACAGAACGGACAGACATCGACATCTGCACCACCATCCTGGGCTTCATCCAGCGCGGCGGCCAGCCCACCGCCAGAGACGGCATCCTGGGTTCCACCCTGGGGGCAGCGGCGGTGAAGGCCATACTGGAAGGAGAAACAGGCGCCCTGGCAGGCATGCACAGAGGCGAGGTACGCATCATTTCCTATGAAGAGGCCAAAAAGGAAAAGGAACCGTTCAAACAGAAACTCTACGAATTATCCGTCATGCTGGGAGCTGCCCAGAATAACGGGGATATCCGTGAAACGGGATTATAAAAAAAGAGCACCGGCGCAGGCCGGTGCTCTTTTTTATGGGATGGTGGGACAGTGGAGGGCTGTCGGCTTTCCGCTGTCCGCTTACCGCCGAGCAGGAAGGGTTCAGGCGCCTTTGGCGCCCGGGTTCTATCGGTCATGTGCTGACGCACTGACCGATGGGTTCCGCCCACAGAGCGGGCTGGTTCAGAGGGGAGGGAAAAGGTTCTTAAGATTGACGGGGCTTTCGCCCCGAGGGTTCTTAGGTTTGACAGCGGCTTTGCCGCTGAGGGTTGTGGTGGCGCCCTGCCGGGCGCAATATAAATGCTGTCTCCCTACAACTCCTTTTGATGGCTGGCGAAACCACCTTGCCCCAGGTGGGAAGCATGTCACTGGATTCTTAGTCGCCTATGGCTCCCTACGAATCCAGTTCCTTTGCCACCCTCTATTCAGGGGGCACTATGGGTGCTGGTCAGTGGCGTTAATTTGAGATTATGACAGCAGCGGAGCGAGGTTTGCTTGTTTTCCGCCGGGTGAAGTCTGGTTGTAAAGGTTTTCTCCCTGCCGCCGACAGGCGGCATATATACTCATCGCCGCAAAGCGGCGATACCACAACCCTCGGCCCAAAGGGCCGTCAAACCTAAGAACCCTCCGGCCCATAGGGCCGGTCCATCTTAAGAACCTTTCCCCTCACAACCTTTCTACACAACCTACGGCGAAGCCGCCCCCCTTCTATAATTACAGCCTCATTCTCCCCTTCATATGAAGTCCCGGCTGTCCGGGAACGTAAATATTGGTCCACACTTCCAGGGTGTTCCAGTTCTGCACATGAACCACGGCGATGCCTGCATTTTCCTGCCAGTGCACCATGTACACGTGAGGCGCGATTTCCACGGCGGTGAAGGGCATGGTGTCGGTGTAGCCCTTGTTTTCTCCTTCGGTCTGGGTGAAGGTTAAGGTTTTGTTATCCTTGAATTCCACATCGAAAACAGCGGCGGGGGAGAAGTCCATAATGACGTGGTGTCCGATGCCGGGGTACAGGTCTTTCCTTACCCAGGGCTCTACGCCGGTGATGACCCGGGCGCCGAAGGCAAGGGTGTCCTTTCCGGTAAGGGTGGGATATTTTTCACTCATCAGGGAGACGATGGCGTCTGCCGTCTTCCCGCTGGCCAGGGCTTCCCGGTAGTATTTGAGGTATTCCAGGGTGCAGGAAAGGATGGATGGATTTCCCTTCTTCTCATCGCTGTAATGGTGGCTGGCAATGACCTTTTCCGGAGCAAGGGAGGCCATGGTTTCCACCTGGCGAATCCATTTGTCCAGCTCGTCCAAGCCCTTGGTGTCCGCCATCCAGGGGTGGCTGTCTTCTGCCAGGGATACGCCGCCAAGTACCGTCTTTTCAGAAGGCACATAGAGGAAGCTGTGCATTTCATCGTCAGGGCAGGTGACGATTCTGATTTCTTCCCCTTCCAGAGGCGGCAGTTCTTTCACTGCTTCCGGCAGGATGAAACGGGACGGTGCGTCTTCGCCCAGCGCCTTTTTCCAGACGGTGAGCTTGTCGTCCATGCTGGCGGAAATCATCCAGGCAGTCTGGGCGGTGGAAAGGATGCGGGCCTTCGGGAAGGCGTGGGCCAGTACATCCAGCCCGAAGTAGTAGTCCGGGTCGAAGTGGGAAATATAAATTACCTTCAGCTCCTTCCCGCTTTCTTTGATACGCGCTGCCAGTTCCTCTGCATACTGCTTCTGGAACTGGGCGTCCACCAGGAAGGCGTCCTTTTCGCCGGTAATGAGGGTGGAAGTGACGTCGAAAATGGCTTTGGCGCCGGGATGGTACACATGGAATGCAAGGGACATCTTAGTTTCCTCCTTTGAAAAGAGACAGACCGAAGGCATAGCCGGTCATGGAAATGGAACCCAGGTTTCTCACCCGGTTGAAAACAAAGGGCACCTCTCCTTCCGATGCGCCCAGGGTGTAGAGAAGGGGCAGGAAATGGTCCGCCGTGGGAGCGGCGTAGGCAGCGTCATCATGGTCTTCGTAGTGTATGACCTTTTCATCATCCCGCCGGCTTACGGCTTCGGTGATATATGCGTCGAACCGGTCTGCTGCCGGAGAGCCGCCTTTATTTTCCCATTCCACCTTGTACAGGTTGTGCACAATATTTCCGCTGCCGAAAATCAGGTACCCCTCTTCCCGAAGAGGAGAGAGGGCTTTTCCGATTTCATAGGAAGCCTTCGGAGAAATTTTTCCGTCAATGGAAAGCTGCACCACCGGAATGGAAGCGTCCGGAAACATGTGGGTCAGCACGGTCCAGGTGCCGTGGTCGATGCCCCAGTCATCGTTCACGTCGGCAAAGGGCAGGAGAGACAGCACCCGTTCCGTAAGGGGGCGAAAGCCCTTGGGCTCATACTTTACCTCGTATAATTCTTTAGGAAATCCGTACATATCATAAATCTGCTGGGGCGAAGGACTGGACTCCACATGGCTTCCCTTGGTGAACCAGTGAGCAGACAGGGACAGAATGGCCTTTGGCCGGCCGAAGTCATCCATGACTTTCTTCCCTATTTCATTAAAGGTGCGGGTGAGGTCGTTCTTCTCCAAAGCAATCATGGGACTCCCATGTCCCGCAAAAATAACAGGCATTTTTTTCATGAAATCATCTCCTTGGTAGTGAGCTGGTGGACTAGTGTACTAGTGTACTAGTGTGCTGGTGGGATGATACGGCTGTCCGCTGTCGGCTGTTCGCTGACCGCCGACTTTGGACTGCAATCCCGAAAACAAGAGGGTTCAGGTGCCTTCGGCGCCCGGGTTCTATCGTTCGTGCGCTTCGCGCCGAACGATGGGTTCCGCCCGCAGAGCGGGCTGGTTCAGAGGGAGTTTTATATGCCGCCGACAGGCGGCTATATACTCATCGCCCGCCAGGGCGATACCACCCCCTCTGAACCCTTTGAACCTTCTGAACCTTCTGAACCCTCTGAACCCTCACGCCCAAAGGGCGTGTCCATGAACCCGGGCCGCTCCGCGGCCCCATACAGTATACTTTTTATACTTGCTTTCATTATATGACTGGTATAAAATAACTGACAAGAAGGATATTTTCCTTGAGCTGGTATGAAGAACTTGCGTAATGGGAGGGAATCATGGAAAATAATTTATTCGGTGTCTGCCCCTTTGTGACAGCCCAGAAGCTGCTGCAGGGAAAGTGGGCCATCCTGATCCTGCATGCCTTGAGCGAAGGCACGAAACGATTTAACGAACTGGAGCGGGACATCCAAATCACCCATGCCACGTTGTCGTCCCAGCTGAAATATATGGAAAAGGAAGGGCTGGTGCACCGCACCGTGTATCCCGAGGTGCCGCCGAGGGTGGAGTATTCCCTCACCGCCATGGGCAGAAGATTCGCACCGGTGCTTGACAGCATCCAGGTGTGGGGCGAGGAGTACATAGAGTTTTTGAAGGAAAACAGGATATAAGTAAAATAAAGAAAAAAGCACAGCCGGAAAGGGGCTGTGATTTTTTTTGATAAAAATTAGATGTTACTATTGACGTTACAAAGGAACCGCGCTATCATACATGTAATGAAAGAAATTACATCTATTCGATGGAGTATTTTTGAAAAGGAGATTACCAATATGAAAATCGGAGTTATTGCAGCAAACGGCAAAGAAGGAAGACTGATTGTAAAGGAAGCCCTGGACCGAGGCATGGATGTCACCGCCATCGTCCGCAGTGCAAATAAGACGGAAGCGAAAAAAGTCATTCAGAAGGATATCATGGACCTTACAAAGGATGACCTGAAAGACTTTGATGTGGTAGTAGACGCCTTCGGCGTATGGGATGAGACGAAAATGAATCTCCACAGTGTCACACTGAATCACCTGGCAGATATTCTTTCCGGCACAAGCACCCGCCTTCTGGTGGTAGGCGGTGCCGGCAGCCTTTACACCGACAAGACCCATACCATGAAGCTGTCCGAAACCCCCGATTTCCCGAAGGAATACCTTCCTGTGGCCAATGGCATGGGGAAGGCACTGGATGAACTCAGGAAGAGGAATGATGTGAAATGGACCTACATCAGCCCGGCAGCGGAATTCGATGCCGAAGGAAAGCGCACCGGCTCCTACGTCCTGGCAGGAGAAGAATTCACTGCCAATGAAAAAGGAGAAAGCTATATTTCCTACGCCGACTACGCCATTGCCCTGGTGGATGAAGCGGAAAAAGGAAATCACATCGGTGAAAGAATCAGCGTGAGAAAGTAAGGGGGGCGTAGAGGCAGTTGTTCGGCTTTCCTGTTATCCCGAAGGTTAACGCCCGCTTGCGCGGGCGAGGGTTGAGGCAGCCGCCGGGCCTGATGGCCCTGGGCTGCCAGGGTTCTGTCCGGAATCGGCTTCGCCTCCCGGACTGGTTCTGAGGGCTCTGCCCTCGGGAGTTATGTAGTATCGCTGCGCTGGCGGGGTAGGCGCCTGCCGGCGCCAATATATATGCTGCCTGGCGGCAGCGCTTCCATTCGCGAAGGGGGCTGCACTCATCGTTCCTAAGAAAGTGCTGATTCATTCGCAGAATCGAATTTCATATGTATTTTTATCCAATCGACCTCATCGGTCTCTTTAAATAGCTCGCTATTCGCGTCGACTGATTCCTTGCATTGAATAAAAATGCAAGAATGTAATCCGATAACGATTTAATCAGCGTTTCCCTAACGGTGCCGCCTGCTGGCCGTGCATTAAGGTGTTTACTTTGTGTGCAGGCTATGCTCACACATTAGGGAAGCACTGATTAATTCATAGAGTCTGCTTTTATAAGAATTTTTATGCACTGCTTCGTCATGGGACTCCTTAA
>NZ_UPZP01000044.1 GCF_900538805.1 uncultured Dialister sp. | reverse complement strand
GCGTAGCCGCAGACAAACTCCACCGCCGACAGGCTATACCCCAACCCTCAGGCCCGTAGGGCCTGTCAAACCTAAGAACCCTCCGGCCCAAAGGGCCGGCCAAACTTGAGGACCTTTTCCCACCCCGCCCCCTTTGGTACTGCGTACCACCTTCGCCCCGGTGGGAAGCGTGTCACACGATTCTCAGGTCGCTAGCGCTCCCCTACGAATCGTGTTCCCTTGCCAACCCGCGTGCGGGGGGACAATAAATGGGGGAATGAACCCGCCGCCGACAGGCGGCCGCAAGGAGACATATATGCTCTTATTATCCATGATTTTATTAGGCGCCGTTATCGGTTTTGTGGGAGCCGGCGGCGCCGGTGTCACCATTACCCTTCTTACCATCGGATTCGGCGTGCCCATCCATACGGCCCTGGCCGTGGCCCTTGCGTCCATGACCTTTACCATGCTTTCCGGAGCCTACAGCCATTTCAGGGAACATGAGGTGGTGGTGAAGGTAGGTGCCATCATTGGCGGCGGCGGGATTATAGGCGCCCTTCTGGGGGCCGCCGTGTCGGACTGCATGCCCTCCGACGATTTAAGTTTTATGACAGGCCTCATGATTCTCTCCAGCGCCTTCATCATGTATGTGAAGCTCTACCACGCAGACTGGCTGAACTATCACCTTCATGTACGGAAAACCATTCTTACCGGAAGAAAACTCTACCTCTACGGCATCCCCACCGGTATCGTGTCCGGCTTTCTGGCAGGTGCCTTCGGTATCGGCGCGGCAGCCTACATACAGATTGCCCTCATGGTCATCTTCGGCGTGCCCCTCCTCCAG
This sequence comes from uncultured Dialister sp., assembly GCF_900538805.1. Taxonomy (GTDB): domain Bacteria; phylum Bacillota; class Negativicutes; order Veillonellales; family Dialisteraceae; genus Dialister. Next base: position 15,596 of record NZ_UPZP01000044.1, on the reverse strand, counting down.
TCCATCGGCACCTGCATGATGATTATCCTCCCCATTTCCGCCTCCGGCGGCCTGGGCTACCTGGCAAGCGGCCACCTGGACATGTGGATATTCCTCCAGACCCTGGCGGGCCTTACCATAGGCGCATGGATTGGCGCCAAAATGACCCACTTGGCCCCGCTCTCCCTGCTGAAGGCCTCCATTGTGGCCCTTCCCACCATAGGCGGCGGGATTATGTTGCTGTTCCATTGATTTTTACGGCGTCCTGTGACGCCTTTTTTATTTGGAAACAGGACTGCTGCCTCGCGGCACCTGATACGCAGACTCCCTTTACTGGACTATATCGGCAGAGAGGCGAAAGGGCCTGGCGAAGGTCTTTCCAACCCCTGCAGTGCACAATCCATGGAAGCGGGGAGGAAAGGAACGGAGCCTTCATGAATTTCACCTCTCCGGCGCGCCGAAAACTCCATAAAAACTCCTGAGGATGACCTGCTAGAAATCCTGGTGGCAATATAGAGTATCTTTTCTTCCTTGACGACAAGACATTCCGCTTCGGCGGCTGCCCCTTGCCGATTCATTGAAGAAGATGACATTGAGGCCCTACCGCGCAGCAGCATGGGACGAATCAGGAGTTTTTTGCGTGGAAAAAGGGGATGAAAAAAGTAAATCATTTTTCATCCTCTTTTTTGTGCCTTTTTTTGAAAATTTTCGAACTGGTTGAATTGCTGCCTGCTGCTTTCTTGAGCATGGCTGTTTTGCAGAATATTTTTAGAAATAGAGTGTATACCAATATTATAGAATGACCGTGTCCGGCGGGAAGTATCCGGCGGGAAGCGGACAGCCGATAGCGGACAGCTGTTCCTCCTCTATTTCTCTCTCGTGAATACTCTTCCCGCTTCCAGGGGATGGGATTTTCGGTAGGCTTCTTTGGCCTGGTACATACGGTCGTCTGCTTCTTTAAGGTGTTCTTCAAAGCTTGTGTTTTGTGAGGGTGTGTGGATGCTCCAGCCGAAGGAGGCGGAGGGGTCTTTGGGCATATGGGGTTGTCCCTGGAGGGAGGCCAGTTTGTTTTGGATTTTTTCCATGACCGGCTGGAGGGTTTCTGCTTTTTCCGGAGGGAAGAAGATGACGAATTCATCGCCGCCCACGCGGCCGCAGAGGGTGCGGTCTCCGGCGCTGGAGCGGAGGATGTCGGCCATCCGTTTAATGAATGCGTCGCCGGAGAGGTGGCCCTGGAGGTCGTTCACTTCTTTGAGGCCGTTCAGGTCCATGAAGAGGAGGGAGTAGGGCTTTTTGGGGTCCAGTTTATCGGCAGCCTTGAAGATGCCGGCGTGATTTAAAAGGCCGGTAAGGGAGTCGTGGTAGGCCAGGCGGAGGGCGGCTTTTTTCTCCTGCGCTTCTGCGGACTGTGCCAGAAACTGGCAGCAGAAGGAAAGGGTGATGGAGAGAACGAATATGAGGAGGGCCCAGGTGGCTAGGGCCTGCATGAAGCGGATGTGGAGGAGGCTGGGTTCGGAGGTGAAGTAGTATTGGGCAGTCACCAGGGCAGCGGCGCCGGAGGAGATGAGGATGCCCCTTCGCACAAGGACATTCCAGATTTTTTCTTTTCCCAGGGGCCGCAGCTGGTGCCAGCATACCAAAAGGCCGGCGCAGAGGATGGAAATGTGGAGGAGCGGCAGGATATCGTCCAGGGTGCAGAGTGTAAGACTTTCCAAAAAGAGGGCAGCCGCAAAGAGGGCGAGGAATAATGGGGAGAGGATGTGGTAGATTTTTCTTCGATGTCCGTCTTTTTCAGAGAGATAGAGGTAGTAAAGGAAGGGGGCCGGAAGGAAGTAGAGGGAGCCGTATTCCAGCAGGGATTCCAGGTAGGGGCTTTTGATCCAGAATCCAAGCATATGATGGTAGCCCATGCTCCAGAGGTCGAAGGAGGCGACGAAGAGGGCGATGGCCAGTCCTTTTTTCACCATGAGGTTTTTTCCGGCAAAGAGGAGCACCGCTGCAGCGCAGAGGGAAATCATGAGAAGGGTATGGTAAATGACGAAGAGGAGGCCTTCTCCCTGGAGGTAGTAGGTGTAGCTCATTTTGGTGGGCATGACCAGGATATCGCCCAGGAAGGGGCGGGGGTTGTGGCCTGTCAGTTCTTCTTCAATGGTGATGGAGGAGCCCAGGGCTTTTGGGGGAATTTCCACCAGCATGGGGACGGAACCGAAATTATGGCTGCGGGATACATGGGATTCGTCATAGGCGGCAAGCACTTCTCCATTCCAGGATACCCGGGTATAGGCGCGGATAGCGGTGAAGGCCAGGGTGTACTGGTGAGCCGGATTGTGGGCAGGCACCGGAACATGGAGCCGCACCATGCTGCCAGCGGAGAATTTTCTGTCAGGCGCGGCAGCTTCCCAGGTGCCGTCATCACGGAGGAGTTCTATGGTCACAGCGCTGGTGACTGCATGTTCGCTGTAGCGGGTACCATGGACCACATACCAGGCATTGAAAAGAAGGAGGAGCAGCAGGACAAGGGCGGCGAGGCCGAAGAGGCGGAGGGCTTTCCTGTTTGCCGGATTATCTGCCAGCCACTGGTCGTATGGTTCCATTTTTCTCCTCCTTTTCCCATGGTCTGTCCTGCAGAGCATGTTCTCTTTTCATGATTTATTTTAGCACAAAGTTGAAAAGGAGGTACAGATTTCATGGGATTCTAATAGGAATGGGTCTTTTCTCCGTGGCCTTTTCATTTTGTGCTTTACAGAGAATAGAGGTATCGGATACTATAGGGATAGATGAATTTTCATTTCATTCCATAAAGGAGAGCATGATGGCACTGGTGAAGGATGAAGTCATAGAAGAAATATTGAAATACAGGAAGTACAAAGTCTGGAGAAAACTGGATGATAATGCGCTGCTTGCCCTGGAGAAGAAGGACGGGGATATCGAGTATATCTGCGTCGGTGAAGAGCTGGGGGTGGAGCTGTTTAGAAGCGGGGAAATGGATTCTTACTATGCCTTAAGGGATATAGGAGAATCGGAGGATGATTCTTTCTGCTTCGGCGATGATCCGCTGGGCAATCTGACAGTAGAAGAGAAGGTGCGGTTCCATATGACGTCTTTCCTTCATGTGGATTTCGGCTCCAAGGATGAAATCGACCCGGCCTGGGCCACGGCCATCGACCGTTATAAAAAGAGAAATGGCATCCGCATGTATGGCAGGGGAAATTATTTCATGGTGATCAAATCCATCCCCCGCCGTATCCCCCGGGATATTATCGATGAGGAAGACCAGGAGCGGGTGGCAGCGGCTTTTCGCCTGCTGAACTGGCTTTCTCTCCATCCGGAAAAGATAACAAAACTTTACGAAGAGTATCTGCCTTACGACGTGAGACCCCATGCAGTGCTGTACAAACCCTTGCCGGATGGGTCCTATGAGAGAGACATCATTGATGCGCCGGAGCGGAAGATGTTTTCTTTTGAGCCCGTTCCTTTTGAGTATGAAGTGCTTGCCCACCGGATTCGGCCTTTTATGACCAAAAAGGAAGGGGTCATGGAGTGCAACCTCTTTATGACCGATGCTCCGGTGATGGAGGAAGGCTTTAAGGCAGACGAAAAGAAGGATGACCTTGAGGAAGTGCAGAGCCATCTCATCTGGCCCTGGGTGTTCATGGCAGGCATGCCGAAGGATGACCAGATTTTCTACATGAAAGCTTTCGAGGAGGCCGGTATGGAAGTGCTTCGGGAGCTGGCGCAGCAGATGATTCAGTCCGAATATGCGCCCCGTGAAATCAGGGTATGCAATACGTGGACTTTCGACCTCCTTAAAGATTTCTGCAAAAAGTCCGGCATCAAGCTGACCTTCACCCGGGAAGACCTGTGGGTAGAGGATGCTTGTGAGGATTTCCTCGAACACTCTGCATCCGGCCCCATGGGTGATGACTATGATGATGGGGACGACGATGATTATGGCGATGATGACGAAGAGGATTTTAAGCGCCTGATATCCATGATGCGCGGCCTTGAGGATGATGAGTTTATGAGTGTTCCGCTTTTCATCCAAAACGGCCTTCGGGAAGCCTATGACATGCTGCCGGAGGATCTGCAGAAGCGCTGTGTGAAGCTGTGGAAGTGGAAGGTATAACGTCTTTGCATCGGTGAAATACCGGCAGACGGTAAGACAATCAGAAGTCAGAAGTCAGACGGTCAGACGCAGCGCTGCCATTCCGATGAAAGCGCTGTGGAGTGGAGAAATCTCCCTTCGTTATGGTGTGAAGCGCATAGCATCGGGGGCAGAAGCATGAACGGGGCTGTGAAAAAGTGGGACCACCATTTTTTTCGCAGCCCCTTTGTTTTGATTTTTTTATATTTCATAAATTGACTTATGGTCGCTTTTGGGGCATCATATGCGTTATGAATTCAAAAGGAAAGAAGGAAATAGGATGAAAAAATGGGAGAGAGCTGCGGCTGCAGCCATTCTGGGGACGGCGCTGTTTATGCCGGGGATGATGAGTGAGGCCAGGATGCCTGGTCGTATCGGCATCCCGAATCCCCTGGTGCAGTATGAAAGTTATGAACGGCTGGGACAGGTGGTGGGGTTCCAGCCTCTGTTCCTGGCGAAGTCCTTCGGATACAAGGTGGACAGTTATATTGCCATCAGCCGGCAGCTGGCGGATATCCGCTACAGCAATGATGACGGTGCAAGGCTCGCTGTGCGGAGTGCTTTACGGGACAGGAAGAACGGCGCCGAGGATATCAGCGGCGTTTATACGGGAAAGTGGGAGAAGAAGGAAATTTCCCATACCACCGTGTATGTGGCAAAGACCGATGAGAAAACCTATACTGCCCGCTGGGTTACCGGCGGATTTGCCTTTGCGGTGACCGGCGAAGATATGAGTGAAGAGGAGTTCAGCCGCATTCTTTCCGGTTATTTCGTGGATATGGCGGAACATTACTACAGCGACCGGGTAATGCCGGTGGCTGGGGGAGCGTTCTTCTGATAGGGAGTACCCCGATTTCTCGTATTTCTGCTATTAAAAAATTTTATTAACCATTTTTTCCGCTCTGTGATATTCTAAAAAAAGAATTCCACAAGATTCAATGGCGAATCATTCATTCTATGCAGGGATGAAGATGCCGGGAGAGTCGTGAAAGGCGGACACCGAAGGGGCAGAAACTCTCAGGTAAAAGGACCGGCAGTTGGACTATCCTCTGGAGAGCTCGGATGAGCACCGAAGAAGCAGGGATTTCCCTTATCTTTCAGGTCAAAGGACAGAGGCGCACTGATTATTTTTCAGTGCGCCTTTTTTGTATGCAGGAAAAGGCGCACCGGCGAAAGGGGAGAATGGATTTGGACAAGAAAACACCTTTATATGACAGGCATGTTTCCCTGAAGGGGAAAATGGTTTCCTTCGGCGGCTACGCCATGCCGGTGCAGTACGGGAAGGGCATTCTGGCGGAGCACATGGCGGTGAGAACGAAGATGGGTATGTTCGATGTGTCCCACATGGGGGAGGTCCTCTTTGAAGGAAAGGGAGCCCTGGCTTCCATTAACCACCTCATCAGCAATGATTACACGAACCTTGCCATCGAAAAAGTGCGCTACGGCACCATGCTCAATGAAAAGGGCGGGGTCATCGATGACCTCATTGTGTACCATCTGGGAGAGGACCGGTACATGGTGGTGGTGAACGCCGCCACCCACGACAAGGATGTACTCCACATGAAGGAGAACCTTCTGCCGGACACAAAGTTCACCGATATTTCCGATGAAACAGGACTTATTTCCCTGCAGGGCCCCATGACAAAAGATTTCCTGCCTGCCCTGGTGGAAGGAGGAGCGCTTCCGGAGAAATACTACAGCGAAAAGGAGCACGTCATCATCGGCGGCGTGGACTGCCTCGTATCAAGGACAGGCTACACCGGGGAATTCGGCTATGAAATCTTCTGCCCGGCGGACAAGGTGGGCATCATCTGGGACCTCCTTCTGGAAAAGGGAGGGGAAGACCTCCTTCCCTGCGGCCTGGGCGCCCGGGATACGCTCCGTCTGGAAGCGGCCATGCCCCTCTACGGCCATGAAATGGATGAAACCGTGAGCCCTCTGGAAACGGGCCTTGATTTCGCCGTGAAACTGAACAAAAAAGAATTCATCGGCCTCTCCGCTCTCCTTGCCCAGCCGCCGAAGCGGCAGCGCATCGGCCTTAAAGTGACGGGCCGGGGCATTGTGAGGGAAGAAGAGGATGTGTACCTTAATGGCACCGTCATCGGCCGCACCACCTCCGGCACCTACTGCCCCTACCTTAAAGGCGCCTACGCCATGGCCCTGGTAGGAAAGGGAAGCGTGAAAATCGGTGACACCGTGGAAGCGGACGTGAGAGGAAGAAAAGTGGCCTGCGAAGTGGTGCCGCTGCCGTTTTATAAGAGAAAGTGACTGGACACGCCCTGGCGGGCGTGAGGGTTCAAAAGGTGCAGAAGGTTCAGAGGGGAAAGGTTGACGGCCCTTCGGGCCGAAGGTTCTTAGGGGTCTAAAGTTTGACGCGCCTATGGCGCGAGGGTTGTGGTGGGCGGCTTCGCCGCCAGTATGGATAAAACCTTTACAACCGGGCTTCGCCCGCGGGAAAACATGCCAACCGCGCCTGCGGCGCGTGGGAAATGCACCCCTTCTGCCGCCTTTGGCGGCATCTCCCCCGGAGGGGGAGATTCTAGCGGCGCTATAAAATGAGCGACATAAGTTAGCACTAAGAAAAGCGGAGAGCAGACTTCCCCCACTGGGGGAAGTACCGCCGACAGGCGGGGATAGGGGTGCATTTCCAGCGGGCGCCAGCCCGGTTTTACGGCTTTTCAACGCCCGTAGGGCGGTTGTATGGTTTTCCATTTCGCGAAGCGAAATGATATACTCATCGCCGCGAAGCGGCAATACCTTTCCCTTTGAACCCGCCCGCTGGAAGCGGGCAGAACCTTTTGAACCTTCTGAACCCGAGCCACGCAGTGGCTCTATATCTCAAATTTCATCTTTATCATATATTACATTTTCTATAGAGTATCAAAGGAGGAATTACCATGAATTTCCCACAGGATGTAAAGTATGCGAAGACCCATGAATGGCTGAAGAAGGAAGGAGACCTGGTTCTCATCGGCCTTACGGACTATGCCCAGGACCAGCTGGGGGATATTGTGTTTGTGAATCTGCCCCAGGTGGGGGATCCGGTGAGCCAGGGGGATACGTTTGCGGATATTGAGTCGGTGAAGGCGGTGTCCGATGTGTACAGCCCGGTGACGGGGGAAGTGGAAGAGGTGAATGAGGAGCTTCTGGATGCGCCGGAGAAGGTGAACGGCGATCCCTACGGTTCCTGGTTTGTGAAGGTGAAGGACGTGACGGACACGGAAGAGCTCATGGATGCAAAGGAGTATGAAGAATTCTGTAAAACCTCAGGGGAGGAATGATTATGGGAAACTATGTACCTTCATCTCCGGAGGAGACCCGGGACATGCTGGATTTCCTGGGCCTCTCTTCGGTGGATGACCTTTACAGAGATGTGCCGAAGGAGGTTTACCTTCACCAAGTGGACATTCCGGAAGGGAAAAGTGAAATGGAGGCGCTCCGGGACGTGGAGAAGATGGGCGAAAAGAACCGGCGGTTTACTTCCATTTTCCGCGGCGCCGGTGCCTACTCTCATTATATTCCTGCCATTGTGAAGCAGGTCATCAGCAAGGAAGCCTTCCGCACCACCTACACCCCTTACCAGGCGGAAATCAGCCAGGGCATCCTGCAGTCCATCTTTGAATACCAGACCATGATTTCCGAACTCACCGGCATGGATGTGTCTAATGCGTCTGTGTACGACGGCGCCACCGCAGCGGCGGAGGCGGTGTTCATGTGTCTGGACAGGAAAAGAAACCGGATTCTTGCCTCCGAAGCCATGCATCCCCAGGTGCTGGAGGTGATGAAGACCTACTGCGAAAGCAGGCATGTGGAACTCACGCTGATTCCGACAAAGGAGGGGAAAACGGATAAGGAAGCCCTCTCTTCTCTGCTGGATGAAGGCACGGCGGCCGTCTTTTTCCAGAGCCCCAATTTCTATGGTCTCATCGAAGATAGTGGAAACCTTGTCTCCCAGGCCCACGAAGCGGGAGCAAAGGCGGTGATGTCCGTGTCTCCCCTGTCCCTTGGCCTTTTGAAGACGCCGGGAGAATACGGCGCCGACATTGCCGTAGGCGACGGCCAGGAGCTGGGACTTCCGCTCTCCTTTGGCGGTCCTTCCATGGGATTCATGACCTGCCGGGACAAGCTCATGCGGAAACTTCCCGGCCGTATCGTAGGGGAGACCACGGACAGCCGGGGAAACCGGTGCTATGTGCTCACCCTGCAGGCCCGGGAGCAGCATATCCGCCGGGAAAAGGCATCGTCCAACATCTGCTCCAATGAAGCTCTCTGCACCATGGCCTGTGGCGCCTACATGGCAGCCCTGGGGCCGGAGGGCATGAAGGAAGCGGCATCCCAGTGCGCCGCCAAAGCCCACTACCTGGCAGAGAAGCTTTCGGAAATCGGATTTCCTTTGAAATACAAAGGCCCCTTCTTTGATGAATTCGCCACGGAATCGCCCATTCCGCCTAAAGAGGTGGAAAAACTGCTGGAAAAGGAGGGCATCCTTTCCGGCCTTCCGATTGAAGGCGGCATTCTCTGGTGCGCTACGGAAATGAACAGCAGGGAAGACATGGATAGGCTTGTTTCCATTCTGAAAGGAGGAATGGCCCATGGAACTCATATTTGAAAGGTCGAAAAAAGGACACCGCATGGATCTCTTCCCGGCCCTGGACGTTCCGGCGGCAGAGGGCCTTCCCCTTCGTGAGAAGGCGCCTCATCTGCCGGAGCTTGACGAGGTGGAGCTGGACCGCCATTACGGGCAGCTGGAAAAGCAGGCCTTCGGCGTGAACCACGGTTTCTATCCCCTGGGGTCCTGTACCATGAAATATAATCCGGCGGTCAATGAAATCGCCACTTCCATGAAGGAATTCACCGACATTCATCCTATGGCGCCGGAAGAAACTGTGCAGGGCTGCCTTGAGGTCATGTACCGCCTGCAGCAGCTCCTGGCCGCCATTACGGGAATGGATGAAATGACCCTGCAGCCTGCAGCCGGTGCCCAGGGGGAATACACGGGCCTTCGCCTCATCCGCGCTTACCACCTCTCCAGTGGCGATACGAAGCGGACAAAAATCATCGTCCCCGACTCCGCCCACGGTACCAATCCCGCTTCCGCTGCCATGGCAGGTTATGAAGTGGTGCATGTGCCGTCCAACGACAAAGGCGGCGTGGACCTGGAGGGCTTGCGGAAAGCGGTGGGAGAAGACACGGCGGGTCTCATGCTCACCAACCCCAATACCCTTGGCATTTTCGACCCCAACATTCTGGAAATCACCCGCATTGTCCATGAAGCAGGGGGCCTCTGCTACTATGACGGCGCCAACATGAACGCCGTAGTAGGAAGAGCCCGGCCCGGGGATATGGGATTTGACTGCGTCCATGTGAACCTTCACAAAACCTTCTCCACCCCCCACGGCGGCGGCGGTCCCGGAAGCGGACCGGTGGGCTGCAAAGCATTCCTTGCGGATTTCCTGCCCCACCCTATCGTGGTGAAGGAAGGGGAAACGTACCATTTCAAGAAGATGGAAAAGTCCTTCGGACGGCTGAAAATGTTTTACGGCAATTTCCTTGTCATCCTTCGGGCTCTTACCTATATCCTCATGCTGGGAAGGGACGGCCTTTCCGAAACGTCGGCCCATGCAGTGCTGAATGCGAACTACCTCATGAAGAAGCTTGCGCCCCATATGGACATGGCCTATCCCGGTATCTGCATGCATGAATTCGTCATGACTCTGGAGCACTACAAGAAGGAAACCGGCGTGTCCGCCCTGGACGTGGCCAAGGGCCTCCTGGACGAAGGTATGCACCCGCCTAACATGTACTTCCCATTAATTGTCCACGAAGCCCTTATGGCAGAGCCTACGGAAACGGAAAACAAGGAAACCCTGGACAGGGCGGCGGAAGCCTTCATCCGGGTCTTTGAAAAGGGAAGGACCGACCCTAAGTCCCTTCACACCGCGCCCCACACCACACCCATCGGCAGGCCCGATGAAGTGAAGGCAGCCCGGCATCCCCATATCCGGTACGACTTTGGAGAACAGCATGATTCGGAAATTAACATTTCTTAAAAACTGGCAGGACACGCAGAATCCATTCCGCAACTTTGCGGTGGAAGAATATCTCATGAACCATGTGGAGGAAGGGGAAATCATCCTCTTCCTCTGGCAGAACAGGAACACCGTAGTCATCGGCCGAAACCAGAACGGCTGGCACGAGTGCAGCGTGAAAAAGCTGGAAGAAGACGGCGGCCTTCTTGCCCGGCGCCTCTCCGGCGGCGGTGCGGTGTACCATGACCTGGGCAACATGAACTTCTCCTTCCTTGCCAGAAAGCAGGACTACGACGTGGCAAAGCAGCTCTCCGTCATCGTGGAAGGGGTCAAAGCGTTTGGAATTCAGGCGGAAAAGAGCGGGCGGAACGACATCAAAATCAACGGCCGCAAATTTTCCGGAAACGCCTTCTATCGCCACGGAGACCTCTGCTACCACCACGGCACCCTCCTCATCGGGGAGGACATGAAGGACATGGTGAAATACCTAAATGTGGACGGCTCCAAAATGAACTACAAAGGCGTGAAGTCCGTACCTGCCAAAGTGGTGAATCTCTCGGACCTCGCCCCTGCCATCACCGTAGAAAGCTTGACCGATGCCCTGAAGGAAAGCTTCGGCAAAGTCTACTGCCTTCCTGTAGAAGAAATCCATTCCGCTGACATTCCCGAGGAAGCGCTGAAGGACAGGATCGCCTTCTTCTCCTCCTGGGACTGGCGCTATGGCGCAGCCCATGAATTCGACGTGCCCCTGGAAGGCCGCTGGGACTGGGGCTTTTTGAAATTCTCCTTCCGTGTGGACCACGGCATGGTGGAAGAAGTTTCCGTGGATTCCGACGGCCTGGAAGCCGACTTCATCGCTGCCATTCCGGAGGCCCTCAAAGGAAAAAGGTACGAAGGAAAAGAACTGGCTTCGGCGGTGCTGGCTATGGAAACGGGAACTCCGGAAGAAAAAGAAGTGCAGAAGGATACGGCGAAGCTGCTGGGGGACATGCCCTAGCGGGCGTGAGGGTTCAGAAGGTGCAAAAGGTTCACAGGGTTCAAAGGGGAAGGTATCGCCCTTGCGGGCGATGAGTATGAAGTCAGCGTTATGGGAATGCCTTTCTGTCACATAAGTCACTCTAACCTTGGTGGTGCGTTAGCCACCTCCGGTGGCTTTTCCCCCTTTGGTGGCACCAGCCACCAAAGGGGGAATGCATTTCCCTCGCGCCAAAGGCGCGGTTGGCATGTTTTCCTCTCGCCCGCAGGGCGGTTGCATGGTTTTCCCACGGGCGAAAGCCCGGTTGTAAAGGTTTTCTTTACATTGCGCCGTAGGCGCCACCACACCTCTCGGCCCATAGGGCTGTCGCCCCCTGAGCGAAGCGAATACAACCGGCCGACGAAGTCGGCCACAACCTTCGGGCCCGAAGGGCCCGTCAACCTTCCCCTCTGAACCTTCTGAACCCTTTGAACCCTCTGAACCCTTCCCCAAGAACCCAGAAACCAGAAACATTCCTCATATTATTGAATCAACGGAGGCATGCCTATGAAATACGATGTCATTATTATCGGCGGCGGGCCGGGAGGCTATGTGTGTGCCGTCAGCTGCGCCGGATACGGTTTGAAAACGGCGCTGGTGGAGAAGCGGGAGCTGGGCGGCACCTGCCTTAACAGGGGCTGCATTCCCACGAAAACGCTGCTCTTCACCGCTGGCCTTCTGGAGAATCTCCATAAAGCGTCCCTCTTCGGCATAAAGGACGGAAAAGGAGAGGCCGATTTCGACGGGCTTCGGAAACGGTCGGCGGAGGTGGTTTCCACCCTCCGAAGCGGCGTATCAAAGCTCTTAAAGCAGCATAAGGTGGATGTGTACCATGGCACAGGAAAGGTACTTTCACCGTCCCTGGTGGAGGTGGAGGGAGAAGAGGGAAAGGAGCAGCTGGAAACGACCCATATCGTCCTTGCCACCGGCGGCGCCCCCTCGGTGCCACCCATTCCGGGAAGCAATCTGCCCGGCGTCTACACCAGTGACAGCCTTCTGGAAAAGCTGCCGGAGGCACGCCGCCTTGTCATCATCGGCGGCGGCGTCATCGGCGTGGAATTTGCAGAAGCCTACCGCGCCTTCGGAACGGATGTAACCATTGTGGAAATGATGCCCCGGCTCCTCCCGCCCTTTGATACGGACCTTTCCCGCCACCTGGCTGCACTTTTCCGAAAGAAGGGAATCAAAGCCGTCACAAAGGCGGGGGTAAAGAAAATCGAAGAAAAGGAAGGCGCCCTTTCCGTGACCTATGAACTTTCAGGAAAGGAAGAATCCATTCCCGCCGACGCCGTCCTCATCGCCACCGGCCGCCACGCGGAAACGAAAGGCCTCCTTCCCATGGAGGCAGACATGGAACGGGGGTGCTTTAAGGTGAATGACCGCTTTGAAACGTCGGTACCCGGTATCTATGCCATCGGCGACATCGTCTACGGCGGCATCCAGCTGGCCCATGCGGCGGAAGCGGAAGGAAAGGCGGCAGCCGCTGCCATTGCCGGGAAGACATGTCCCATTGATGTGGACCTGGTGCCCCAGTGCGTCTACACCATTCCTGAAATCGCAGCAGTAGGGATTTCCGAAGACAAAGCAAAAAAAGAGGGCATTCCCCTCAAAGCAAGCCGCGTAGTCATGGGCAGCAACGCCAAGAGCCTCATTGCCGATGAAACGGGCTACATGAAAATCTTCGCCGATGAAGGAAATCACATCCTGGGTGCCCAGCTCCTCTGCACCGGTGCGGATAACCTCATCTCCGAAGTATCCCTGGCCATCGCCAATCACCTTACCATAGAAGATTTCCTCAAAGTCATCCGCCCCCATCCCTCGGTGGAAGAATCCCTGGGCGAAGCGGCGGAAGGAATCCTTTTGAAATAATTTGAAATAAGAAAAGCATGGGTCCTCAATTTGAGGAGCCATGCTTTTTTTGTGGACACACTGGACACGCCCTGCGGGCGTGAGGGTTGACGGCCCTTCGGGCCGAAGATTCTTAAGGGGCTAAAGTTTGACGTGCCTATGGCGCGAGGGTTGTGGTGGGCGCCTGCGGCGCCAGTTTGGATAAAACCATACAACCGCGCCAAAGGCGCGGTTGTATGGTTTTATCATAAGAGGCGGCCTTCTATAATTTAAAGGCCGCCCACCACAACCGCCGCCGACAGGCGGCATATAAACTGCGGCGCCAGCCGCTACCTCAACCCTCGGGCCCGCAGGGCCCGTCAAACCTAAGAACCTTAAGAACCCTCAGCCGCAGAGCGGCTGTCCATCTTTCCCCCCTTCTGAACCCTCTGAACCCGCCGCGCCCAAAGGGCGCGGCCCTTACTATTTACACAAACTTAATGTTATTCTCCCTGGAAATGGGGTAAAATAGAAAAGTATATGGAATGGAGATGAAGTGATGGACAGGATTGCCGTATTGATTCCCTGCTGGAATGAAGCTCTTACTATAGAAAAGGTGGTCACCGATTTCAAAAGGGTACTTCCGGAAGCGGTAATTTATGTGTACGATAACAATTCCACCGATTGCACCGCGGACATTGCAGCAAGGGCGGGGGCAGTAGTGCGCCATGAGTACCGGCAGGGGAAGGGAAACGTGATCCGCTCCATGTTCCGGGATGTGGATGCGGACTGCTATGTCATGGTGGACGGGGACGATACGTACCCCGCTGAAAATGCCAGGGACATGGTGAATCTTGTGCTGGAGGGAAAGGCGGACATGGTGATCGGAGACCGTCTTTCATCCACCTATTTTGAGGAAAACAAAAGGCCCTTCCATAATTCGGGAAATATGCTGGTGCGCCGTTTCATCAACATGTTCTGGGGCGAAAGCAGCCATGAAATCAAGGACGTCATGACCGGGTACCGCGCCTTTTCTCCCATGTTTGTCAAGACCTTCCCCATCCTTTCCAAGGGCTTTGAAATCGAAACGGAGATGACCATCCATGCCCTGGATAAGAACCTTCTCCTGGCCAATGTGCCCGTTTCCTACCGGGACCGTCCGGCAGGAAGCATGAGCAAGCTCCACACCTTCCGTGACGGAGCCAAGGTACTGAGGACCATTTTCATGCTGTACAAGGACTACCGGCCCCTCCGTTTCTTCACGCTGGCCGCAGTCCTTCTGGCCCTCATTTCCCTCCTCCTTTTCCTTCCTGTATTTCATGAATACGTGATGACAGGTCTTGTACCCAAACTGCCCACCCTGGTGACCTCGGGGTTCTTCATGATGGCCGCCGTGGTTTTTCTCGGCATCGGCCTCATGCTGGACACGGAAGTGAAAAACAGCAGAAAGAATTTTGAAATCCAGATGAATATCATCCGGATGATGCTGAAGAAATAGGGGACGCGGAAGAGCTTGGCTGCTGTTGACCCTTTCACTGCCAGTGTCTCTCAAGAAACAAGAAACTAGAAACTAGAAACTAGAAACAAGAACTGCTTCCCTAATCATATTAAGAAAGGTATACCATGTTTGATTCTCTCATCCGTAAATTCTTTCCCTCCACAGACCGGTTCTGGGAGGTTTTCCGATTTCTGGCCGTAGGAGGGGGCTGCTTCCTTCTGGAATATTTCCTCCTTTACACACTCACCGAATACGGCGGCCTGAACCCGCTGGTATCGGCGCCCATTGCCTTTACCGTGTCCCTGGTGGTGAACTATATCCTCTGCGTGTACGTGGTTTTCCACGCCAAGCAGCAGACCGGGAAACAGATGGCCCTCTTTGCGCTGACCTCCATCATGGGTCTTGGCATTAACCAGGCGGTCATGTGGTTCTTCATCGACATCATGGGCATATGGTATATGTTCGCCAAGGTCATCGCCTCTGCCATTGTCATGATATGGAACTACTTCACCAAACGGTACGTCCTTCACGGGCATATGTGACACAGTGACACGCCCTGCGGGCGTGAGGGTTGACGCCTGCTGCGCAGGCGAGGTTTGATGGGGCTTTTGCCCCGAGGGTTCTTAAGTTTGACAGCCGCCGTTGGCGGCTGAGGTTTGTGGTAGGCGGCTTCGCCGCCAGTTTGGATAAAACCTTTACAACCGGGCTTTCGCCCGTGGGAAAACCATACAACCGTGCCTGTGGCGCGAGGGAAATGCACCCCTTCTGCCGCCTTTGGCGGCGTCTCCCCCATAGGGGGAGATTCTAGCGGCGCTATACAATGAGTGACTTAAGTTAGCACTAAGAGAAGCGGAGAGAAAACTTCCCCCTCCGGGGGAAGTCCCCGTAGGGGAATAGGGGTGCATTTCCACGGGCGAAGCCCGGTTGGCTTGTTTTCCCCGCCCGCAGGGCGGTTGTATGATTTTCACCGCCGCTGACAGGCGGCATTAAAAGCTTATCGCCGGCAGGCGATACCTTCCCCTCAGCTTGTGCACATTCTGCAGAGAATGTGCAAGTCAGTCGAAGTTGGCCCATAGCCTGCCCATAAAAGGGCCTTCCTTTTAA
>NZ_UPZP01000043.1 GCF_900538805.1 uncultured Dialister sp. | reverse complement strand
AGAAGGGGTGCATTTCCAACGGGCGCCAGCCCGGTTTGCATGTTTTCCCTTCGCGCCAAGGGCGCGGTTGTATGGTTTTATCATAAGAGGCGCCCTTCATCATTTAAAGGGCGCCCACCAAGGCTGCGGAGCAGCCATACATACTCATCGCCGTAGGCGATACCACAACCTTTTGAACCCTAAGAACCCTTTGAACCTTTTGAACCCTCACGCCGAAGGCGTGCCTCATGGCGCCCACCAATAAAAAGAGGCCGAACCCTCTGAACCGGGGCGCAGCGCGGCCCATATAAAATTTACATGACAATCATTGGTATTTGATGTAAAATAAAATTATTGGATTATGATAGCATAGGTTTATAGGACCTTTATTTAGAAAAGAGGAAATATATGAAACATAGTAAAATCGCTGCTCTTCTCTGCGCGCTGGCCGTTGCCGGCGTGGGAGTCCCCTCTGTATGGGCAGAAGACAATTCGGCACCTGTTGTGAATGCACTGAAGGAAGCCGATGCTGCTGCACAGACCGCGGACACAGCTGCCAAGGCGCCGGAGGTGAATTACACCGACGCCCTTTTGAAAGGCCTGTCTCTCACCCTTCCGGACGTGGAAAAATCGGTGGAATCAGGCACCTTCAAGAACCTGTCCCCGGAAGCGCCGAAGCCGGTAGTAGAACAGCCGGCTCCTGAACCGGAGCCCCTCCCCGAACCGGAGCCGGAACCAGAGCCGGAGCCGGAACCGGAGCCCGCACCGGCAGCCAAGTACACCGCCGACCAGGGCGATGCGGCCAATGAAATCGACAGCGACGGCACCTACGACGGCATGACCTATACCTCCACCAAGGCCAACGAAAACGCCCTCCGCGTATCCATGGCCTACATCAGCGCCAAAGGCGATACCATTACCAAATCCGGCGACGTAGACGACGTTACCAATTCCGATCTCTACGGCAAGAACGCCGCCCTCCTCGTCACCCATGGCGGCCACGGCGCCTTCTCCGATACCAAGATTTCCACCACAGGAAACGGCGCTGCCGGAGCCTACGGCTACAGCAAAGGCACCTACATCAACCTCACCGACTCCACCGTAGACACCACAGGAAACTTCGCCCCCGCAGCGGAAGCTGCTGAAAAGGCCATGATGAAACTGGCAAACACCACCGCCTCCACCACCGGCTACGGCTCTCCGGCCATTAAAGTTTCCAAAAATGGCGGCATCATCCTGGCAGAAAACAGCCATTTTACCACCACCGGACAGGAATCCCACGGCGTATACACCACCGGTGACGTTACCTTGACCGGAAGCACCGTGAACGCCCAGGCCACCAAAGCGGCAGTCATTAAAAACAACGACACCCTGTCCCTGGAAAACTCCACCCTGGAAGGAAATGAAACAAACTCCGTGCCCTACAACATCGTCCTCTACTCCGACGAAAACGCCATCGGCACCATGGGCACCCAGCAGTTCAACGCCAAGGACTCCACCATTATCTCCCATAAAGGCGGCATGTTCCTCGTCACCAGCACCCACGGCAGAGTCACCCTGGAAAATACCACCATCCAGCAGGACCCCTCCCTTCCCGTATTCACCGTCACCGGCAACGACGGCTCCTTCGGCTGGGGCGACCCCGGCAGCAACGGCGGCCACCTGCAGCTGGTTCTCGTGAAACAGAACCTCACCGGTAACATCCTGGTGGACTCCATCTCCGACGTGAACATGAACATCACCGACAGCTCCACCTGGAACGGTGCCATCCACATCGTCCCCAACGCCCAGAACGGCGCTGCCTACCATACCAACGCCGACATCTTCATCGCAGCAGGCTCCACCTGGAACCTCACCGAAGACAGCGAAGTCACCACTGTCACCAATCTGGGCACCATCAACTACAACGGCCACACCATCAAACTGGCCGACGGCACAGTGATGAAAGGATAAATAGAAGAAATAGAGAGAGCGGCGCTTCGGCGCCGCTTTCTCTATGTGGAGGGGCCTGCGCCTCCGGCGCAGAGGGGCGTATGGCCCTGTGCTGTCGCACGGGCCAAAGGTTGTGTTCGCTTCGCTCAGGGGGCAAAGGCCTTGGTGGGCGCCTTTAAATTATGGAAGGCGCCAGTATGATAAAACCTTCTCAACCGCCCTGCGGGCGATAAAAATGCACCCCTTTTGGTGCTGACGCACCACCTTTCCCCCGGAGGGGGAACTTTTCCCGCCGCTAAACATTGAGCAACTTAAGTTAGCACTACGATAAGCGAAGGGCAGACTTCCCCCTCCGGGGGAAGTACCGCCGCAGGCGGGGATAGGGGTGCATTTCCTTCGCGCCGAAGGCCCGGTTGTTATGGCTTTTCCCTTACATCTGCTTTCGATGGTACTATTTTCTTGCATCTTCTTTTAATATTCCGTAAAATGAAGGTAGAGAAAGGAGGCGAATCCATGAAAGAAAAGCGGTTTATCATAACGGAAAATATGATGGATTCCCTATATGGCTATAATCATGCGCAATATGACCAGCATGCCAAGCGGCTTCTTGCTAGTCGGAAACTGCTGGCGGAAATCTTGAAGAAAGTAGTTCCCGAATTTCAGGATGTCAGTATTTCTGATATTGCAGAAAAATACATTGAAGGGACGCCGCAGGTAGGAAATATTCCCGTAGACCCGGGGCTTACCAATGCAGTGCCTGCCCAAATCAAGGGCGACCGCAATGAAGATGGGGTGCCTAAGGAAGGTTATATTACTTACGATATTCTCTTCCATGCCCGCGCACCGGGAACAGGAGAGCCCATCACACTGATTATCAATGTGGAAGCCCAGCGTACACAACAAGAATCCAAGCTGAAATACCGCTTGATGAAACGGGCTATTTTCTACGTTTGCCGTCTCATTTCCTCGCAAAAGGAGCGGGAATTCAAGGGGAAGGACTATAATAGTATTAAAAAAGTCTATTCCATCTGGATTTGTATGGATTCGCCTGGCGGAAACAGCTACATCAACTATTACCAAATGGAAGAAAAACACTTGCTTCATCGCTATAAAGAGGCAAGAGAAAACTACGATTTGCCCAATGTAGTAATCATCAGCCTGGGCAAGAGAGCAGATAAGGATAAACTGATTCATCTACTGCAGGTCCTTTTCACAGAAAGCAAAAGGTCCTTTGATTCTAAAAAAGAAATCTTGGAGCAGGAGTACGGTATAAAGATGACACCGGACATGGAAAAGGAGATGAATACCATGTGCAACCTGAGTTTGAATATTTCAGAAGAAGCATTGAATGAAGGCCGTATTTTAGGACATAAAGAGGGCCGTAAAGAGGGACTCAAAGAAGGCATAGAAAAGGGAATGGAAAAGGGACTCAAGGAAGGAGAGAACAGAGCCTTGAATAAAACCGCCATTCGTTTGCTCTCCATGGGGCTTTCTGTGGAAGACGTGGTGAAGGGGACAGGACTTTCTGCTGAGACGGTGGGGAAAATAAAAGCAAACATGGAAGAAAAGTGAGATTTTGATACACAGAAAAGCGGCGCTTCGGCGCCGCTTTTTATGTGAAGGGGGCCGCTTCGCAGCCCGGGTTCTAAAGTTTGACGGGGCTTTCGCCCCGAGGGTTCTAAAGTTTGACAGCGGCTTCGCCGCTGAGGGTTTTGGTGGGCGCCCTTCATTATTTAAAGGGCGCCCACCAAGGCTGCGGAGCAGCCTATATACTCATCGCCGTAGGCGATATCACAACCCTTTGAACCCTAAGAACTCTCTGAACCTTTTGAACCCTCACGCCCGCAGGGCGTGTCTCTTAGCGCCCAATATACGAAAGTATACATCCCTCTTTTCCCGGAGGGATTTTTTGATTGCCGGAAAGGGGCCTGGATTTTCATGGACATATACCGGGTCCAGCACATATCGAAAAAGCTGGATGGCCCATAAATGTGGGGAAATTGAGCTCCGGAGAAGGAAATGAAGTGTCATGGAAGGAACATAAAAAGGTATACTTTCGTATACTTTTTGCATCCTTCCGTATAGTCTATACTTTGTGCAGAAAGGGCGAAGAGTAATCGCTCCGGGAAATACGGCAGAAATGACATTCTCACAGGCGTGAATATTATGCATAAATATGCATTATTTAAGGCCGCACTTTTTTAGGAAGTACGGGAGACTCTGCCGGCATGGAGCTGACAGAGCTTTTTTATGGTCATAAAAACCACTGGGAAATAGAATTGACCACTTTTGCAGAAAAATGACCACTTTTGCAGAAAAAATAGAAACGAAAAACCTTTTAGGATATAGTAATAACAGATGAAACGGAAGAATTGCATAGGGACTGGGACAGCGTCAAAACGTCGAAAAAATTATTGACCCCTGACCTTTATTTCGTGCGCCCCAAAACAGGAAAAGACGGAAGGAAAGACTTCTGTCTGAATGTTTGGAAAGCAAGACGCAGACCCGGCACCTGTATAATCCCTCTGCATAATCTGTATACATGAATTCAAAGGTCCGCTCTGAGCCTTGAAGATATAAGTGTACACCATATGGCTGGCAGGAGGAGGGAAGCATGGGAAAACCAGCCTGCCGCTGGGAGGAAATCCCCGTGGGGATTCTAAGTTCAAAAAATGCGGTTCATCCGGCTATATGCCGCAGAAAATGATTCAGAGCATCTATCATTTCCACTCAAAGGAGGGTAACACCATGAATAAGATCTACAAAGTTGTATGGAGCAGAGTTAAACATACCTATGTGGTTGCTTCAGAACTGGCAAAAAGCCATACCAAATCTGAAACCACGGGCACAGGGATTGGCAGAAAGCTTATCCTGGCAGCTGCCCTGGTATGCGCATTATCCGCATTCGGCAGTGCGGTTCCCACTTACGGTGCTGATGCAGGTACTGCTGGGGAAAGTCAGTATGTGGCAGTGCTTGTGAATGATAGCAACGGCTATTATTACACATCTCGGGGCCGCCAAGTATCATACGGTGATACAAGAACTTTTGATGGATACAGGTATCATAAGGAAACGGTTTCCGGCGAAACGTACTGGGTTCGTGATGGATATACTATTAAGTATGAAGAAGATAAACGGTATCCAGGCGCACGGAATGCCAATATCATCAAGGCTTACAAAACGGATTCCTATACAGCAAGCAGTGATGCAGGCCTTCTGAAATCCAATCAGATTATGGTGAAATCCTCTGACGTTTCCACTTTGACCGATGTTATTCTGGATGATGTTTCCGGCGGCACCTATGTGGGGGCGACGAATTCCGGAAATCCTACCACTCCGTCTTCCTTCAACTATATGATCAAGGATGACAACGGGCAGTATGTAGATGCAGGAAATACTAATTTCAGCACCCGTTTTAAAGCAGCAGCTTTAAACGCAGATGGCACCTATTCTTATAATGGGGAAGTTATTTCCAATGATAACCTGTATGTGGTGAATAATACGGTAGGTGTATTCCTTACATCCAGTAAGAATGTATACACAGGCAAAGTTTTCGGTGCAAATAATGAAGTACTGGTGACTACCAAGGGTGAAGATGGAAAAATGTACAGCTATTGGGGCGCTGATACACCGGATCCCAATACCACCCTGGCTGATATGACCATTGGTCAGTTTAACCAGGCTCTGGAAAAAGTAAATAATAACAGCAAGGCTGTGGCCGGCGATGTAATCAAGGACATCAGGACTACATCCAAAGAAAACGGAGGCACGATTGACCTCGTGCGCCGCGGTACCTATAATTCTGCTACAGGAGAATATGAAGGGGACTATACCGTAGGCAGCGGCATTACGGTAACTAGCCGTGGCGGCACAGGCGGCGAAGACGTCAAGATTCATTTCAGTGCCGGAGACAACGGATTTGATGTAGCAGCCGGTTCCAAAGTAGAGGCGGTAGGGACCAAAGATGCGGCTACGGGTATTATCATTAATGGTGAAACCTACAACATCAAGACCGGTCAGGACTATACAGCTGGAAAGAATATTACTATCAATGGTAATGAAATCTCTGCAACTGATACAGATACAACCTACACTGCCGGGGATAACGTGAGCATCAGTGATGACAATGTGATTTCTGCAAAGAACACTACTCTGGCGGCCGGAAAAGCTGAAAAGAAGGGAAACAGCTATATCGTTAAGGATACTGCTGGGAATGAAGTTACCCTGGAAGATGTAGCCAGTGAATCTGTTGTAAATGAAACAATCAATACTACAAAGACAGACTTGACCAATGTAATCAACGAGAAGGATAAACTGAATGTAAAATATGACAATGAAATGAAAAATACGGTTACCCTGGGTGGAAGCGATGCCAAGAACCTGGTGAAGGTTTCGAATCTGGCTGCCGGTACTGCAGATACGGACGCAGTGAACGTGGCACAGTTGAAAAGATCCAGAGTAGAATTGGCCGATGGTCTTAATACTTCCGTTTCTTATTCTAACGATGAAACAGACGGCCACGTCATTTACGAAGTCGATGTAAATACTGATGGAGAAGTAAAACAGGGCGACACCCATATCGTCAATGGAGACACAGTATACAATGCTCTGCAGGATGTGGGCTGGACAGCTGCTGTCAACGGAGAAACAGCCAAGGAAGTCAAGAAAGATGATACCCTGAACTTTGTGGACGGAGACAACATCTCCATTACCAATGACAATGGAAATATTAAGATTTCCACCAGTGGCCTTGCAAGTTCCGGCGATATCTGGACGGCTCAGGCTGATGGCAAAGATGTGAAGGCAGTGAATCAGAAGGTAAACTTCACGGGAAGCGACCATATCAAAGTGACCGGCACCGATGGGCAGGTTCAGTTTGAAGCGGTCGGTCTGGCAGATACAGATTTCACTAATATCACTGAAAAGGCAGTTACCAGGATTACCAATATTGCCAAAGGTGAAGACCGTCATATCGAAGCCAAAGATTATGCTGTAGATGAAAATGGCACAGTGACCATGTCCTATGTGGATGGAAATGGAAAAGCAGTGGAAGGAAGTGCCAGAATCACAGGTATTGCCAAATCAGACCTTTCCAACATTACCAATGAAGGCACCACTGTAATTAATACAATTGCCAGAAATGCGGTGAAAGTAGCAGATGGCGAAAATACCACCGTTTCCAAAGAAGAAGCGGATGGCACTACCACCTATAAAGTCAATGTCAGCAAAGCAGCCATCCAGAGAGCTGTCGATGTGAAAGGCACTGACGGTATCGCAGTAGACTCTTCTGTCGATGAAGACGGTACGAAGAATTACACTGTCTCTGCCAAACTCTCCGGTAATTTCAAAATTGATGAAGGTTCCGGCAATATTGACCTGGCACCGGTGGTGAAGATAGGAGATAAAGTGACTGTAGATGGCACTGCAGGAGAAATCAAAGGTCTGACCAATACCACGTTGGATGCAGAAGGATTTGCTACTCTGGGCAGAGCAGCTACCGAAGAACAGCTGAAAGCAGTAGATGAAAAAGCAGCCGCTGCAAAAACCATCGTAGAAAATGGAAAGAATGTGGAAGTAGAAAAGAAAGACAACGATGACGGCAGCAGCACCTATACCGTAGGTCTGGCTGAAAATGTGACCCTGGGCGACAATGCCATTACCCTGAAAGGAAGCGACGGCTCCATCAGCGCCAAATCCGGTGATGCAGCTCTGTCCTTCGACAAGGATGGTCTGGCAGTAAGCGGAACTTCCGGCATTACCCGGATTAACGGTGCCAATGCATACATCGGAAAGATCAGCGTTGTGAATACAGCAGACAGCGCTATCGTTTCCGGACTCAGCAACACAACCACCGATTATGAGGGTTTTGCAGACGGCAGTGGAAAAGCAGCTACTGAAGAACAGCTGAAAGAAGTATCCGGCAAGGCTGGTGAAGCCTTGGAAACAGCTTCCAAGGGCTGGAATCTGACCACCAATAAGGATGAGAAGAAAAAAGCCAAGGTAGCTCCCGATGATACAGTGGATATCTCCGGTGATGAAAATATCGAGGTAGACAGCGAGGGCACCAATGTAACCTTCGGGCTCAGTGACAATGTAAAACTTTCTGTCGATGGAAGCCTTGCCGTAGGAAACTCCATGCTTACCTCCAGTTACCTGGATGTAGCAGGTTATCGGTTCCTCTCTTCCAGCGGCATCAATGCGAACAACATGAGAATCTCCAATGTGGCGGCAGGTATCTATGATACAGATGCGGTTAACGTGAGCCAGCTGAGAGACGCTATGAACAGCAGCCAGATTTCTATCAACGCTGGAACAGGTATTATTGTGGAAAAGACCGGTTCTTCCTATACCATCAAGACCAACATTGTAGGGCTTTCGAATGAAAATGGCACCGTTACTGTCTCCACAGACTCTGATCCTACTCCAGTTACTAACTCCAATACCAGTACAACAAATCGTGCTAGACGGATGAGTGTCATGCTCGCGGCTAATGATCAGGTAGCAGAAGAATCGGAAACAACCACTTCTACGGGAAATCCATTGAATGTAAAATATAGTGCTAACGAAGTTACGTTCGGGACAGATGATGGCAACGCTGCCAGTGTGAATGATGGAGAAAGAATTGATTTCAAAGGTGATGGGAGGAATATTACTACATCCTCTAAGGTGGAAGGAAATTATGATACAATTACCTTTGCATTGAATAAGGACATCCGTGTTGACAGTGTGACTGCTGCAAATGTGACTGCTGCAAATCAGATTGCTATCAATAATGGTCCGACTATGAGCAGCAACGGCATTAATATGGCAAGTCAGAAGATTACCAATCTTAAAGCCGGGGAAATTTCCGAAACCTCTACAGACGCAGTGAATGGCAGCCAGCTCTATGCAACAAATCTGGCAGTCATCAACAATACGGAAAATATCAACAGCCTCAGCAATTCCATCAGCAAGCTGGATAACCGCATCGACCGTGTAGGTGCCGGAGCAGCAGCCCTGGCAGCTCTCCACCCACTGGACTACGATCCTGATGATAAGTGGGATTTCGCAGCAGGCTACGGCAACTACGGCAGCGCCAGTGCAGTGGCGGTAGGTGCTTACTATCGGCCCAATGAAAAGACTATGTTCTCCCTGGGCGGAAGCTTCGGCGGAGGTGAAAATATGGTGAATGCAGGCGTAAGCTTCAAACTGGGCAGCGGCAGCAATGGCACCAGCACTTCGAAAGCGGTAATGGCCAAGAAGATTAACAGTCTGAATGAGACCATTGCTTCTCAGGAAGCCAAACTGGCAGAACAGGATAAAAAGATTGAAGATCAGGCTGTCAAGATCGAAAAATTGGAAGCTATGATTAACAAACTGCTGGATGATAAAAAATAAATTGTCTTGGAAGTGTTTTGTAAATGCCTCATTCATCACGACTCCTCCGCCCCTCCTAGCCGGATGAAAGAAATAAAAGGATGGAATAGTGATTTGAGGATATAGTCCCGTTTCTTCTGCCGGAGGAATGGAACAGAGCCCCGTCGGCCACAGGCCGGCGGGGCTTTTCATTGCTGCCTTTTTGATGCACTGTTATGGAGCAGGAGATTATGGTTGTTTCATAGAGGAAAAGGTTGGGTCTGTCAAGTTCCCCTCTTATGATAAAACTTTTATAACCGCCCTTGCGGGCGAGGGAAAACAAGCCATCCGCCCTGACGGATCGTTTGGGCGATTCATAGGAAGATCCTTTTGGGCGTGCAGGCTAAGAACTCACTTCACTCGACCTGGAGACCCTCTGCAGGGTCTTCACAGCGGTGAAGGATCTCGGTACGTGCAGCTGATGAGGCAGAGGGGGTAAATACCAGCCGGCGGGGCAGCTTTCTCCCTGAAGGAGCCTGCGGCTGACGGGCCGAGGATTGAGTTCGCTTTATGCAGAGGGCAAATACCGCAGTGGGGCGCCTTTGGCGCACTTCTCATTTTTCCTTAAACATGGCCACCAGCTGGGCGCGGTTTTGGACTTCCAGTTTTTTATAAATGAGGGAGAGGGCTTTTTTGATGGTGATTTCGGCTACGTTCATTTCACCGGCGATGTCTTTGTTTTTCTTTCCTGCCATGACGAGGCGGATGATTTCCATTTCTCTTCCGGTGAGGTTTTTGACTTTGGCGCGGAGCCGGGTTTCCTGTTCCAGTTGATGGCGGGCTGTTTTGTCTTTGAAGGCCAGTATGTCCTTCAGCAGTTTCGGTGCTGCTTTGGCGGCTTTGAGGCGGTTCCAGGTGTTGGCAAAGCGGCTGGCTGCGGTGAAGAAGGGGGAGATGAGGTGGTCCGGTTCTGCCAGTTTGAGTGCTTTCTGCAGGCAGGCGGTGCACTTGGTGTTTTCCTGCTGCATGTCGTAGGCAATGGCCTGGTGGAGGAGGGCGTAGATTTCTCCGAGAATGGATTTCCTCTGTTTGGCCAGTCTTTCGTGGCGGATGGCGGAGGAGAGGAGGGGGAGGGCGCTGCCGGGGCGCACCAGGCTTTCGTCCTCCAGTATGTCCAGGTAGGTGCAGGCAGGGAAGTAGTACATGGAGCTGTTAATCTTCATGGTTTTCTTGAACTCTTCGCGGGCGCCTGGGAAGATGAGGTAGAAGCCTTCCAGGCTCATGTGGGCGATTAAGGCCTGGTAGGGTTCTGCCATGAGGGTAATCTGCTGCATTTGTTTTTTGGTGCGCTGGAGTTCCTCTGCGTTTCCCATCAGGTAGGCCAGATGGCCCCGGTAGTGGAGGCAGCGGATCTGGAGGGACAGGTCTTCTCTGTATCCTTCGGTGGCTTCCAGGTAGGAGAGGCATGTGATGGCTTGGTCGAACCGGCCGGTGTAGAAGGAGTATTCTGCTTTGAAATAGTATTTCCAGGCTCCTTTGTCGTCCACGCCGTTGATGTCGTTCATGATGGACTTGAGAGTGGTGAGTTTCTCCATTTCTTCTCTGTACTTTCCGGGGGCGGCGTGATACATGGTGGTGAAGGAGGGGCAGCAGAAGCCAAGACGGGGCGCCCGGAATTCTTCTTCTGCCCGGAGTCTGTGGATAGCGGACTGTGCTTTGGTGCAGTAGGAAATCATTTTGTCCAGGTCGTTGAAGGTTGTGGTGCCTTCCAGAAAATCCATGGCCACTCTGCCCAAGGTGTCCAGTCCCATTCGTTGGATGCGGGCCAGATTTTTTCGATAGGCTCCCTGAAGATCTGAGAAATAGAGGTCATAGAGCATGAGAATCACCGTTTTCAGGTGCTTTTTCATGATGTGGTCGGGAATGTGGTCCAAAAGGTTGGCGGGGTACATGCGGGGACCTGCCAGCAGTATGGTGTCGGCGCCTTTGTCAAGGATGGCAAGGGAGAGTTCGTAGTTTTTTGCCAGGCTGGCAAAACGCATGGCCTCGGGAAGGCTTCCCATGGAGTAGTACCAGTGGGCGGCCTTGTCCAGGTACTGCCGCTGGGTTTCCTCGCTCCAGAGCTTAAATTCGGACTGGAGAAATTCCTTCATCAGGGGGAAGAAAAAGTATTTATGGATCTGCCGGTTCAGATAGAGAAAAAGGCCGCTCTTTTCCTGACTGGAAAGGATGGCAGGTACATCCACGTCGGGACACATGAAGAGGGCCTTGTTCATGGAGAAACGGTGGAAAAGGGAGAGGGCCGTCAGGGTTTTCTTTGTGTCCTCGTCCAGGTAGCGGAACACTTTTTCATTCACCGTGCGGAAGAGCTCTTCCTTCTTTGCGTCGTCCATCATGCCAGTGCCGTAGTGGTTTCGAAGCCACAGGTCCTTCACCCCTTCAGTGACCGCAAAGGTCTCCTTGTCCTCCAGCTTGTTGTAGGAAATGGAATTGTTCAGGTGCACAAGCTCCCAGCCCTTGCCGCTTCCGGCCTCCGGATTTCTGCGGTACAGGAAATCACATTTCAAATGTTCCTTCAGGAAAAGCGCAAGCTCCGGCGCCGTTTCCACATCGGCAGAAGCCATGAAAAGCCACAAATCGTCGCTTAGGGCATGGGAAATCCACTGCTCATTACTGAGGATGGTGGGAATCATTTTGTCCCTGGTGGTAATAAAGAAGCGGGTCACCCCATCCCGCCCCGACGCAATCATGGTGGAACCGCCGCCGCACCAGGTAATGTCCTGGGCCATGAAGGCAAGGAGCATGGTGATTTCATTCTTTTCATAATATGCATGAAGGATTTCCCGGGAGCAGGCAAGCAGCAGGGCCTCCTCCTTTTTCTGCGTATCGTTCATGGCAGTCGTCCTCCCTTTTATGTGGAACGAAATTGAAATTTTGTATATATTATAACATAAAGAGCCGCTTCGATGGACACGCCCTTCGGGCGTGAGGGTTCAAAGGGTTCGGCCCGCCGATGGCGGGCTGGTTCAAAGGGTTCAGAGGGTGGTGGTAGGCGCCCTTTGAAAATAAGGGGCGCCATTATGAAAAAACGTACAACCGCCCTGGCGGGCGAGGGGAAAAGCGGCACCCTTTGGTGGCTGGCGCCACCACCTTCGCCACGGTGTGAAGCGTGTCACTGGATTCTCAGTCGCCCAAGGGCTCCTTACGAATCCAGTTCCCTTGCCACCCCGCTAAAGCGGTGGGACTATGGGTGCTGGACAGTGGAGTCAAGTGATTTTTATGGAAGCTGCGGGCGGGGGAAAACCGTAAAACCGCGCCTTTGGCGCGAGGAAATGCACCCCTTCTGCCGCCTGCGGCGGCTTCTCTCCACGGGAAAGCGTCTCACGTGATTTTCAGGTCGCTGTTGCTCCCTTACAAATCACGTTCGCTTGCCACCCCGGAGGGGCAGATTTTAGCGGCGCTATGCTTTGAGATGCTTATGAGAACAAACGCTGAGCGCAGAGCAGACTTCCCCCTCCGGGTGGAAGTACCGCCGAAGGCGGGGATAGGGGTGCATTTCCACGGGCGAAGCCCGGTTTGCTTGTTTTTTTACGCCCGTCAGGGCGGTTTTTTAGGTTTTATCATAATGGCGCCCTTTATTTTTAAAGGCGCCCACCACAACCCTCGCGCCACAGGCGCGTCAAACCTCTGAACCTTTTGAACCTTCTGAACCCTCACGCCAAAGGCGTGTCCATAAGGCG
Source organism: uncultured Dialister sp. (assembly GCF_900538805.1). Taxonomy (GTDB): domain Bacteria; phylum Bacillota; class Negativicutes; order Veillonellales; family Dialisteraceae; genus Dialister. Next base: position 3,567 of record NZ_UPZP01000043.1, on the reverse strand, counting down.
CCCACCACAACCCTCGGCGGCAGAGCCGCCGTCAAACTTAAGAACCTTACGCGCTATGAGTCTGCCCCCCTTTGGTACTGCGTACCACCTTTCCCCCTGTGCAGGGGGCACTATAAAAGGGGGAAACCCTCAGAACCCTTTATTCTTCTCTTTCCCCCGTGTTATAATGAACTCATGGAAAAAAATAATTTAAACTCAGGAAAAAAGGTGTCCTTTCTCACTCTTGGCTGCAAGGTCAACCAGTACGACAGCGACGCCATGCGTACCCTCTTTATCAGGAACGGGTACACCCAGGCAGGGGAGGACGATGATGCGGATGTGTACGTCGTCAATACCTGCTCCGTCACCAGCATCGGTGACAGAAAATCGCGGCAGATGGTGCGCCGAATCCGCCGGGCCCATCCTTCCGCTATCATCGCCGTAGCCGGCTGCTATGCCCAGCTGGCGCCGGAGGTGTTTGAAAAGATGGGGGACGTGGATGTGATTGTAGGCATCCAGAACCGCTCCCACATTGTGGACTATGTGGAAGAAGCCATGCACCGCACGGACAAAAAGCCTCTCAATGAGACCGTGGACATTATGAAGGTGGACCATTTTGAAAATATGTCCGTCGATATTTCCGGTGAAGTGAGGACCCGGGCTTTCGTGAAGGTCCAGGAGGGCTGCGATAATTACTGTACCTTCTGCATCATTCCCTACGCCCGGGGCAAGCTGAAATCCCGCCTCCAGAAGGATGCGGTGGATGAAATCAGGAAACTGGTTTCCCAGGGCTACCGGGAAGTGGTCCTGACGGGCATCCATCTTGGCAATTACGGCAAGGACCTCCACGACGGCACCTCCCTGGCCACCCTGGTGGCGGAGCTGGTGGAGATTCCGGATCTCCTCCGCATTCGTCTGGGCTCCGTGGAATCCGTGGAACTTTCGGAAGATCTCATTTCCATCATGCAGAACGAACCGAAGGTATGCCGCCATCTCCACCTGCCCATCCAGTCCGGCTCCGATGCCGTGCTGAAGGGCATGAACCGTCATTACCGTCTGCCCCAGTTCAAGAAACTGATTTCCGAACTCCGGGAAAAGGTGCCGGGCATTGCCCTCACCACCGACCTCATCGTCGGATTCCCGGGAGAAACAGAGGAAAATTTCCAGGAGACCCTGGAAACCCTGGAGGAAATCCGTTTCTCCGGCATCCACGTATTTCCATATTCCCGCCGCACCGGCACGCCGGCGGCTTCCTATCCGAACCAGGTGCCTAATGAGGTGAAAAAAGAAAGGGTACACCGGGTGCAGGAACTGGAAAAGGACATCGCCCTGGACTATCGGAAGCAGTTCATGGGCCAGGTGGTCCACGTGCTGGCGGAAGAAATGAAGGATGGATTCTTTGAGGGCCTCACGGATGAGTACATCCGCGTGTCCATCAGGGATTCACATATAGAAAGAGGAAAAATGTATCCTGTCAGGATTGATACCATTACGGAAGAAGGCCTGTCAGGGGTGTTAGCAGAGGAGGAATAAGAATGGCTGATTGTATTTTCTGCAAAATCGCTGCCGGTGAAATCCCCAGCACCAAAGTCTATGAAGATGAAAACTGGTATGCTTTCAAGGATATCGAACCCTGTGCGCCGGTGCACATCCTGGTGATTCCGAAGAAACACGTGGACAACATCCTTGCTTTCGATGAAGAATACAACAAGAACTTTGCTGACTTCTTCCTGGTGGTAAAGAAAATCGCTCTGGAAGCAGGCCTCAAAGAAAGCGGCTTCCGCCTGGTCATCAACACAGGAGAAAAAGCAGGACAGTCGGTCTTCCACTTCCACGCCCACATCATCGGTGGCAAGGAAATGGGCTGGCCCCCATTCCCGGAAAAATGAATGACACGCCCTGCGGGCGTGAGGGGTGTGGTTTCGCCCTTTGGGCGATGAATTTTATATACTGCCTTGCGGCGGCCTTGGTGGGGCTCCTTCAAATGATTGGGGGAGCCCTCTTTTTATAAAACCATACAACCGCCCTTCGGGCGAGGGAAATGCGCTCCCCCTTTGGTGGCTGGCGCCACCACCTTCGCCACGGTGTGAAGCGTGTCACTGGATTCTCAGTCGCCCAAGGACTCCCTACGAATCCAGTTCCCTTACCACCCCAGCTTCGCTGGTGGGACTATGGGTGCTCAGCAGTGTGCCACATGGTACTACAGGAAAGGGTAGAGAGGTTTATTCTGCCCCCTGCATAGGGGTGGCAAGCGAACGTGATTTGCAGGGAAGCGATAGCGACCCGAAAATCACGTGAGACGCTTTCCCGTGGAGAAGTCCCGCGAAGCGGGATAGGGGGTGGCCGCCAGAGGCGGCCAATTCAGCAGGAAGGAAAGCAGGAAAATGAAACGCAGCAATAGTTGTACTTACCATTTTAGAGACTCCCCCCTTTGGTGGCTGACGCCACCATCTTCCCCTCCGCTGAAGCGGTGGGACAATAAAACCTTTACAACCGGGCTTTCGCCCGTGGGAAAACATGCCAACCGCCCTTGCGGGCGATGGAAATGCACCACTTTTCTCCTAAAGGGAATTTTACTTGCTGCTATACAATGAGCGATTTAAGTTAGCACAAAGGTAAACGGAGAGCAGACTTCCCCCTCCGGGGTGCACAGCGAACACATTTTGTAGGAGCAAGGCGACGCACAAAATGTAGTGAGTCGTTTCACCTTTAGGTGGAAGTACCGCCGAAGGCGGGGATAGGGGTGCATTTCCATCGGGCGAAGCCCGGTTTGAATGTTTTTCAACGCCCTTCAGGGCGGTTGTAAAGGTTTTATCATAATGGCGCCCCCTTTATTTTTGAAGGCGCCTACCACCACCCTTGGCCCGGAGGGTCGCTGCCCCCCTTCTACACAACCCTCTGCCGTCAGGCGGACACAACCTGCGGAGAAGCAGTGCCCCTCTTTATACCTGATACAGCTATTCTTCTTTTCAGACTATATGACCAGAGAGGCGAAAGGGCCTGGCGAAGAGCCTTTCCAATCCCTGCGGTGCACAATCCATGGAAGCGGGGAGGAAAGAAACGGAGCCTTCATGAATTTCAACCTCTCCGGCGCGCCGAAAACTCCATAAAAACTCCTGAGGAAAAACCTGTGAGGGGGAGCGCTGCTTGAATCGTTATTGAATTTTATTCTTGTGTTTTTGCTCAATACAAGGAAGCAGTCGACGCGAATAGTAAACTATTTAAGGAGACTGATGACGAAGGATTGAACAAAAACACTTATGAAATTCAATTCTGCGATTTAAGCAGTGCTCCCCCACCATCCTGGTGGCAAATATGGCTATACCTGCTTTTCCCTGACGACACAGACATTCCGCTTCGGCGGCTACCCCTGGCCGATTCATCGAAACAGAACGCCTGAGCCCTACCGCGCATCAACATGGGACGAATCAGGAGTTTTTACAGTGGCAAAAGAGGCCATGAAGAAATATCCATCATTTCTTCATGGCCTCTTTTCGTGTATGGAAAGATGACAGCACAAAAACACGGATACAAATCCGTGCCAGTCAGTATTGCGGGCCTCTCAGAATCAGGCGCCAACGCTGAGCA
>NZ_UPZP01000042.1 GCF_900538805.1 uncultured Dialister sp. | reverse complement strand
GAACCGCCGTATACCGAACGGTACGTACGGTGGTGTGAGAGGGATGAATAATCTCTACTCGATTGCATTTCCATCGCGCCGCAGGCGCGGTTGTACGGTTTTATCTTTTCCCACGGGCGAAGCTCGGTTTTAAAGATTTTATTCAAACTGGCGCCCCTTATTTTTAAAGGCGCCCACCTTCATTTACCATTTACAATTCACCATTTACCATTTCTAACAAGGTGTCCCCCTTGGCCCTCCTGCACCTTCTGCCCCATTTTCTTTCAAATAAACTCCCTTGGATATTCGTACAGTTTCTTTGTTCTTTCCTTATAGTCCGGAAGCCAGTGGGCCATGAGGGCGTGGAAGCGGGGCGTATGGCCTGTTTCCAGGAGGTGGTTCAGTTCGTGCACCACCACGGATTCGATGCATTCTTCCGGTTTGGTGACAAGGTCCAGAGCGAAGGTAAGCTCTCCGGTTGCCACATTGCAGCTGCCCCAGCGGCTCTTGAGGATGCGGACGTTGAAGGAAGAAGGATTCACGCCCATGCGGGGCGCCCAGATTTTGATGTATTTGCCTATCACCTTTTTCAGTTCTTCCTTCATGAGCTTCTTATAGGCTCCCGGAAAATCCCTGGTACGGGGCGTTACCATGATGCAGAGCCTGCCATCCTCCACCGATGCAAAGCTCACAGCGCAATGAAAATAGGCAATAGGGTATTCACTGCCCAGAAAATAGTGTTTTTCTCCAGTACTATAATTATAGTGAGGGATATTGGGCATCTTCGCCAGCTTTTCCTTTATCCAGGCATCCTTGGAAACGACGAAATCTTCCACTGCTTTCAGAGGCATGGCCGCCGGTGCAGACACAAGAATTTTCCCTGTTCTGGAAATCCGAAGATAAATAGCACTTATCCCAGGCGTAAATGTAATGGTCACAGGATAGGAAAATTTCATTGTTCCCTTTTTCGTTGTTTTAATGACTTTTTTCCCAGAATATTTCCTCATATCATTCTCCATGATTTCAAAAATAGAAACAGGGATGCACTATGCACCCCTGCCATTTCAACAAATATTACACCTTTGTGCTTTCCTGCAGCACATGATCGTCCGTTTCAAAGAGAGCCTTTGCGAATTCCTCGGGATTGAAGCGGTCCAGGTCATCTTCCCTTTCGCCCAGGCCGATCCACTTGATAGGCACATGGAGCTCTTCATGGACGGAAAGAACTACGCCGCCCTTGGCAGTACCGTCCAGCTTCGTCAGCACCACGCCGGTGAGCGGAACGATTTCACCGAAATTCTTTGCCTGGCTGATGGCATTCTGTCCGGTGGTGGCATCCAGCACCAGAAGGGTCTGGTGAGGCGCATCGGGAATGACCTTCTTCACCACGCGGCTGATTTTGCCCAGCTCTTCCATGAGGTTCACCTTCGTCTGGAGACGGCCGGCAGTGTCGATGAGCACCACATCCGCTCCTCTGGCCTTGGCGGCGGATACGGCGTCAAAAGCAACCGCTGCGGGGTCCGCCCCTTCCGCATGCTTCACGATATCCGCTCCCGTCCGTTCTGCCCAGATGGTAAGCTGCTCCGACGCAGCGGCGCGGAAGGTATCAGCCGCCGCCAGAAGGACCTTCTTTCCTTCCTTGTGGAGACGGCCGGACAGCTTGCCGATGGTGGTCGTCTTGCCTACCCCGTTCACCCCGACCACCAGAATCACCTCCGGATGGTGGGTATACTCCTCCGCCGCCGTATCGTCCTTCAAAAGCTCCTTCACCGTCTTCTCCATGAAGGGCATAACTTCCTTCGTATTGTGGATGGTACCTTCCGTCACACCCCGGCGGATCTGCCGCATCAGGTAATCCGTGGTGCGGACGCCGATGTCCCCGGACAGGAGCACCATTTCCAAATCTTCCAGGAAATCCTCATCAATCTGGGCATAGCCGATGACTACGCTTTCAATATTCTTGATCAGACTCTGCTTGGTCTTCGTGAGACCCTTCTTGATTTTGTCAAAAAATCCCATGCTCATTCCTCCGAACATACAATAATATATTCTATTGTACCATGAATGACATGGAAATAGGAAAAATAAAGAACAGGGAAACCGATTCTGCCATGGGAAACCACAGAAAAGTCACTTAAACTTTCATGTATCTCTAATACTCATAACTGTCATATTCATGCCCTCAAAATCAGCAAACATAATTTCTATTTTTCCTATTCCCATTTCCCATTTTATCATGTATAATAAAAAACAGATGAGAGTGTGGAAAAGGTCCGGGGAGTGGCCACAAAAAAATACCCGGTTCCTGATCCCGCTGCAAGCCATCTCGCATAGATGAATACATAAGAGCTCCGGGTCTCCAGCCCGTTCGATGCGTTCTGAGTTTTCAAATCCTTTCCGGCCGAGAACTCAAGAAGAAATCAATCGCAGGCGCGATATGAAAGCCTGAAGAAAGCGTCCTTCTATGGATCGGATAGTTTCACCATGGAATCTATCTGTGTGCACGCTTTTTTCAGGCTTTTCGTAGTGGTTTGAAATGAATATATTAAAAAGCACCAGCCTCACAGGGGGCCGGTGCTTTTTTTATAGGGCCTGTGTCGGAATTGAAATTGGAATCATGGGCAGCGAGAAGCCATCATCCGCCCCGCCTTCCGCCATCATCCTGAGCGATAGCGAAGGATCTCGGTAAGAGCAGCCATTGTCTGATATGCAGGTAAATACCAATCGGTGGGGCGATGGCTCTATGATTTCCGCCCTATCCTCCGCCGCCTAACGGCGGCACCTCCTTCCTATGGAAGGAGGCTTGGCATGTGAAACGGCGAAGCAGTGCGGTTATTGACGACGCTATTCTTTTCGAAGGGAGATTTCTCGACTCCGCTTCACTCCGCTCGAAATGACAGGGAGACGGGGTGCCTCTGGTACCATAGGGTGCCAAAGGCTAGATGCGGGGCCGGGTCGGGATTAGAGCCGCAGAGAAACCATCATCTGCCCCGCCTTCCGCCGTCATCCTGAGCGACAGCGAAGGATCTCGGTAAGAGCAGCCATTGTCCGATATGCAGATAAATACCGGTCGGCGGGGCAGCATCCGGTGATTCAACTATTTGATACACTTTCAATCATGCTTTCCCAGCCTTTTTCCTATTCTATTCAGGCTGCGCTCTATCTTCCAGTTCTCCTTCGATATCAAGGTACAGGGACTGCAGCTTGTCCAGGGTTTCATCCGCCGCCTGCCAGAGGCCCCTCTTTTCTGCTTCCAGCAGGGTTTCGGTAATACGCTGCAGAGCCCAGGGGTTTACTTTCTTCATCCAGTCCTGCATATTTCCATCCAGTGCATATTTTTCCGCCAGTTTCTCATACATCCAGTCTTCCATGACCTGACTGGTGGCATCCCACTGGAAGCTGATGGACACGCGGCTGGCCAAATCAGCGGCCCCTTTGTATCCATGTTTCATCATGCCCTTTATGAATTTAGGATTCACCGTTTCCATGCGGAAAACCCTTTTGGCCTGTTCCTGCACGGTGCGCACTTTGATACTGCCCCTATCCGTGCTGTCTCCTTCATAGGAATGGGGCGCCCTGCCGGAGAGGCTCCGCACGGCAGCGATGAGACCGCCGTGGTAGGCATTGTAATCGTCGCTGCTCATCATATTGGTTTCATGGTTGTCTTCATTTTTTACGGTCACATCCATATGGGAAAGCCTTTCCTTGAAAAGCTCCGGTTTATAGGCACCTTTAGACTTACTTCCGTAGGCGTGGCCGCCCCAGCGGACGAAAACGCGGGAGAGGTCATCCAGGTTCTCCCAGTTTTTAGACTCCAGGAGGGCGGATACACCGGCGCCGTAGGTACCGGGTGCATCGCCGAAAATGCGGTAGCATGCCTCCCTCCAGGCCTCTTCAGCAGGCATTCCCTTTTCTTTCATAAGGCCGCTTTCATGAAGGGCATGTTTACGGATGAAATTGTCTTCCTCCTGTTCCGGAAGGGAGGCCGCCAGGAGAACCGCCCGGTCCATGAGGGACACCACCGCCGGCATGGTGTCCCGGAAGAGTCCGCTGATCCGTCCGGTCACATCCAGCCTGGGTCTTTTAAGTTCTGCAAGGGGAATGGGCTCGAGACGCTTTACATAGAGGCTTCCTTTTTCCCAAAGGGGACGGATGCCCATAAGATAAAGAAATTCCGCAATGCACTGGCCGTGGCTTCTCATGTTGGCGCCGGACCAGAAGACCATGCCTATATTTTCCGGATATTTCCCTTCATCCCTGATGTACTGGGCAATCACCTCATCGCCCAGCGCCTTTCCCACTTCCCAGGCCGCTTTGGTGGGAAGCCTTCTGGGATCTATGCCATAGAAATTGATGCCCGCCGGAAGAAGGGATACACCGCCGGCATGGGGCGAACCCGACGGTCCGGGCATGATATATTTCCCTTCGATTCCCTCCAGGGTATGGTCCATTTCATGCTTCGTGCCGGATAGTCTCCTGTAAAGGTCATGGCAGATGAAGAGGGCTATTCCTCTTGCCTTCTCTTTCCATTCTCCGCTTCCTTCTGTCATGAAGTCCAAAGACAGCGCCCTTTCCATCCCCTCTTGGCTGAACTGATTTTCCTGCAGACATTTGACAAACCGGGCCGCTTCATTTCTAATCAGGCCCATCATCTCACTGCCTGTCACGTTTTCCGAAAGAAGCATCTGGGCTTTTCCCGTGAGCTCCTTCACCGAATATCCCCGTTTTTCCGCAAACAGCTCAAAAATGGAGGGAATATCTCCATTGGGCTGCCGCATAAGCTGTAGGATTTCATCGGACAGGATATCTCCTTCCGGCATTCTCCCCAGGATATGAAGGCCCACATGACATTCACTGTTTTTCAGATCTTCTATATACCCGTGAAGCCTGCCCAGATAGGCGGAAAACATTTCTCCTTCCTCATAGGGCACTTCACCGTCCAAACCTGCCTTTTCCGCCAGCCTCCATATCATCGGTTCCAGCCGCTCCGCCGTTTCCGGTTCCGTTTTCAGGAAATGAGCGTATTCGTCCATTTCCTTCTCCAGCTCCGCCAGCTCATCATAGGTGCCGGCATCCGCCATGGGCGCCGGCATATGGTCCACCAGACAGGCACTGCCCCGCCGCTTGGCCTGTATGCCTTCCCCGGTAATGGTCATATGGTAGGGATACACGTTAGGAAGAAAGCCTAATGCCAGATCCGGATAACTGCTGCGGTCAAGGCCTGTCCCTTTTCCCGGCAGCCATTCCAGATTGCCATGGGTTCCTACATGGATGACGGCGTCTGCCTTCCAGATGTCCCTTATCCACTGGTAGTAGGCCAGATACTGGTGGGTAGGGGCGATGTAAGGATCATGGTAGATTTTCGCCGAATCAAATCCATAGCCCCGGGGCGCCTGCACCGTGATGAATACATGACCGTCCGGTACGCCGGGCACCAGGATATTTCCCTTTTCATCCACCATGACAGTCCCCGGCGCCTTTCCCCAGTCCTTTTCCATCTGAACTTTCACGTCATCAGGGAAGGAGCGGAAGAAATCTTCATACTGCTTTGCGCTCACCTTCTCGCAGGCGGCTTCCTGCTCTTCCGTCATCAGGGATATGTCATTGGTGGCACCGGCGGTGATAAGCTCTGCCAGCTCCTTTCCCGATGAAGGCACCCGGTCAATGGCATAGCCCTCTTCCTTCATTCTTTCCAGCAGCAGGCGCACACTTTCCATGCTGTCCAATCCGAAGGCGCTCCCTATGTTGGAATTTTTCGGCGGATAATTATGGAAAATAATGGCAATCTTCTTATCCCTGTTTTTCTTCCTATGAAGATTGGCCCAGGCGTCGGCCTTTTTTACCATGGCAGAAATCCGCTCCCCCAGGGGCCGATATTCCACCTCTCCCGTCTCCTTCACATGCTTGGCCGCTATGGGCACCCCATGGATGATACCGTCAAATTCCGGCATGGTTACGCTGATGGACACCTCCATGGCATTCATGCCTTCCAGAGACTTTCTCCATTCCTCCTCCGGCATGAGCAGGGAATAGCACTGCAGTACAGGGACTCCCATTTCATGGACGGTTTCCCTGGAAATGGAACCGGAAGTGGTGAAGGAGAACTTCATCACATTCACCAGACTATCAATCACCGGCTTCCCATCCTTCATGAAATAGCGGTGAAACACCTCATCCAGCGAAGGCATGCCCAGCTTCGTATCAGGAAGACCGTTGGTAAAGGCAGAAATCACATTGAGATCCTGCCTTTCCGCCTCTTCAATGAAGGCATCCTGGTATTTCGTATCACCCCATATCCATTCATCCCGGTAAAACAGGAAGCCCATCGTCGGGCGGCCCGGAACGCAGAACTTTTCCCGGTACCCATCCAAATCCGTCATATACCGGTCCTTCATGCCCGGATGATACAGGCCTGCCCAGCAGAGCGGGCACGGCACCGCCGGCTTTTCCGCAGAGCCATCAAAAAGAGAAGCGCCATAGAGCCACAGGTTCCTGTAATTTTCCAGTCCGCCGTAGAAACTGTACTCCTTAATGGTCCTGATTTCCTCTTCTCCAATCCACCGCCGGCACTCCTCCTCCGCCGAACCGGCGGCATCCATGTAGTACGGAATCCCCCGGCCCTCCAGGAAAGCCAGGCACTGCTGCCAGAACTTCGTGCGGATGGTATTTCCCATGAATTTAATCATCACCAGGGACGCTCCCTCAAAGGCAGATACATAAGGACCAAAGCTGTCCCCATCGGCAATCTTAATGGTACGACATTCTTCGGCCAGCAAGCCTTCCTGCTGCAGTGACTTCATGGCCCGGTTCATCATGAAATACCGGCGGTCCACATTGGTTGCATAAATGAGTTTCACTGCCATTGATTTTCTCCTAACTGTAAAATGGAAATAGCCATTCACTCCGCATCCTCAAAAAGTTCCGGATACACCGCCCGTGCACTGGCTTCCATGGCATCGGTGATATGCTGGCTCATGACATACTTGTACTTCTCCGGAAAGGGAATGAGCCTTACGTTTTTGACAGCCTTCACGTCACGGTATGCCGGATTTTCCATGATTTCCCGGGCAAATTCCTTCTCATCATCCCCTGCCTTCACCTTCCACACCGGCAGGAGAATCACATCGGGGTCGATTTCCGGCAGGATTTCCAGAGACAAATAGGCATTGGTTCCCTTTGGCACATCGTACCGGGCAGCGCCGTCCTTCACATGGGCCATGGCCAGCACGTCGCTGAAAAGAGTTCCCTTCTTCCCCAGAATCCCACGGAAAGAAAGGCCCAGGGCGCACCTTTCCTGCGACGGGCCAATGGCGGAGAGCTTCTTCTCCAGGGCCGCCCTTTTATCCTCCATGTCCTGCACCATGGACTCTCCGGCTTCCTCCTCATGTACCGCCTTCGCCACGCCCCGCACTTTTTCTTCCATTTCATCCCAGTCTGCCGCCACAAGGGACACATACACCGGCACGCCGGACTGCCAAAGAAGACTGACCAGCTGGGGAGACACCGCGGTGGATGCAACGACCAGGTCCGGCTTCAAAGCCATGATGGATTCTGCATTGAGGTCCGCCTTCCGCCCCACAGCCGCCGCTTCTTCCTTTGTCACAAAGGAAATATCCCGATTGCCTGCATATTTGGAAAGAGCAGTCACCCTTGAAGTATCCACCAGCCCCAGAAGGATTTCATCGGTGCCATAGGTAAGAGACACGATGCGGGAGGGATGGTGGGGAAGGGATACGGACTGGCCTGTATCGTCCACCACCTGCCGCAGGTGGCTTTCCGGCTGTACCTTTCCGCAGCCGGTGAGGAGAAGAGTGCTGAAAAGAAGGGAGAGGAGAAATAGAGCGAAGCGTTTCAAGAGAAACTCCTTTGAAATACAAAGGAAGCGCCGTTTAAGTCAAGGAAACCAAGACAAAATACTCATACTTGCCGCATTAAATCTATGTTTCCCTGCACTCAGGCACTTCCTCATATAATATGACCAGCCCTTATGTCATATATCTTTGTATGAAAATGGCTGTTTAAAACTTATGACGATAGGACAGAAGGAAAGTGGTAGGCGTTGAATAATATTCACTGGATGTGTGAGATGTCACATCTTCCCTGTTCAGAATATTATCCACCGTCAAAATAATATCATCAGACTTGTTGGGTGAATATTTAGCAAAGAAAGATGTAAGCAGATAGGGCTTTACATCATAGGAATGGGCACTGGTAGGTGTCATGACCCTGTCAGCCAGATAACTGAAATTCAATGCCGTTTCCCATTTATTCTTTGTATAATCCACGCCGCCATTCAAAAGGATTCTTCCATAATGGCGGTCCCAATAGGTTTTAGCAGTCTTTTTCTGCGATTTTTCTTTAGTTTTCGGATTCTGGTAAGTAAATCCGGCATGCCAGCCAAACCCGTTCTTTTCCTGCCCTTTCACCGTCAATTCCAGTCCTTTATTCTTGAAATCCTCATTGACTGTATCCCAGTAATCCTGACCGGTCTGCTTTGAGAAAGAAATATCATCCTTAATTCTTTCGGTAAACAGGGCTGCCTTGTACTGTCTATGTTCCGTTTCCATTTTCCATCCAATTTCATAGTGGGTCCCCTTCTGCGGTTTCAGGTCGGGATTCCCAATAATACGGTCCGGTGAAGAAATATCATATCTGGAATGCAGCTGGCGAAGGGTAGGCAGTACGAAGGACTGACCAAAGCCGGCATAGATGCTCTGGTTGTTATTCAGCTTATGCAGGTACTGTGCCTGGGTGCTGAAATTGTGATACTGTTTCTTTCCTCCCGTGGTCCATGTACCGCGGCCGCTCAAGGTAAAGGTGTCCTTCGGTGTGATATTTCTGTTCCATGAGCCAAAGGCTGCATAAATATTTCTGCCTTCACTGATTTCTCTATCCAGAGCGCTGGTGGCACCGGGGTCATGGTTCTTATATTCTTCCCGAACCAGGGATGTCCCCAGCAGGAAGGTCTGTTTGTCCTTCTGGTCCCACACCTTTTGAAAATCATAGCCATAGGTCTTATTCTTTTCCTTGCTATAGCTTCTATATTTGGGATTATCCGGTTTATACGGCGAAGCCGTGGAACTGTAGAAATTGGTCTGGTGAGTGGCAAGGGAGTTATAGTTATAGAAAACATGGCCGCTGAAGCCATCCATATCATGAAGATTTAACTGGATAAAATCTCCATCTCTTTCAAATTTGGTCTTATACCGAGTCTGACCATTCAGGCCCGCATATTTATTTCCCTCCGGTATCCCGCTGTACTTATAGGACCAGCGATTGGTGGATTCATTATGGTTGTAAAGCAAATCCAGCTTGTCATTGAATTGATACATGGCATTGAAATTGTTCTTTTCAGAACCTCTGAATTTCTGCTGCATATGGACCGGGAAAAGGGTGACTGTCTTCCCATTCTTCTTTGTAGTCACCTTTGTATTATAATCGGAGACCTTATCAATGGTCCCCCATTTATTGTAATCATAGGCAAAGGAGAAGCTGCCCGCATTGGCTGAAACCTTATAGCTCTGTCTGCCACGGTTGCCCCAGCCTGCCTCTACCTGATTATCCAGTTTTTTCTTCGTAATGATATTAATGACACCGCCGGTAGCCTGGCTGCCGTACATCACCGCACCGCCGCCATGGACCACTTCTACCCGGGATACCGCACTGGTCGGAATATTTTCCAGATTATAAAGATTTCTCCAGTTGATAGGAGTCCCGTTAACCATAACCACCGTTCCATTTTCAACGCCTCGCATCACAATTTTGCTGGTCATGGAAGAGTTGGACGCCCCGTTGGGCCCCATGCCGGAGGTAACCACGCCATCCAGATATCCTAAAGCCACAGACATATTATCTGCACCGGTTGCGGCAATGTCTTTTCCAGTAAATGTCTGTGTAGTGGCAGGCACATCAACGTCCTTTTTCTCATAACGCTGTGCCGTTACGGTAATCGGATTCAGTTCATACACCTGCTCTGCGGAAGCGCCGGTCCAACCGGTGCAGGCAAGAGCAATCCCCAGGGCTGCATACTTGATTTTCTGATTCATACATATCCTCCCGTTGTTTTTGAATATAAAAAAAGAGAACTGAAAAAAAGCGCAGTGCGCTCCAGTTCTCAAATTCCCCATAATAATATGCAAAAGTCTTAATGTATTACCTTATTATTATAATTATTATTCAATCTTTATTCATTATCCTCTTCTTTTATTTTATTGTCAAATATCAATGTGCAATTTTTTATGCTCTTTCATGCCCTATCCTCTGCTGCCTATGGTGGAGGAGCAGTCCAGCCATTTACATTGCTATGCTTTTCGAAGGGAGATTTCTCGACTACCGTTCACTGGCTCCATGAAAAATGATACTCACTCCGTCATGTACCTCCGCTCGAAATGACAGGGCGGCGGGGTGTCTCTGGTGCTATAGGGGGCTAAAGCGGGGCCGGGTCGGGATTAGAGCCGCAGAGAAACCTTCAAACGCCCCGCCTTCCGCCGTCATCCTGAGCGACAGCGAAGGATCTCGGTAAGAGCAGCCTTTGTCTGATATGCAGGCAAATACCGGTTGGCGGGGCGGCGGCTCTATGACTTCCGCCCTATTCTCCGCCGCCTAACGGCGGCACCTCCTTCCCGTGGAAGGAGGCTTTGGTAATGCAGTGGAATAAAAAAGCATGGTCCCCAGGGGTTCCATGCTTTTTCTGTATTAGGGAAGCACTGATTAATTCATAGAGTTTGCTTTTATAAGAATTTTCATGCACTGCTTCGTCATGAGGCTCCTTAAATAGCTCGCTATTCACGTCGCCTCATTCCTTGCATTGCATAAAAATTCAAGAATAAAAGCAAACAACGATTTAATCAGCGCTTCCCTAGTTGTTTTTCAGCTGTTTTTCCACTTTTTCCAGTGCCATTTCCAAGGTGTGCCAGCCCAGGGTGGCGCATTTGACGCGGACGGGCATCTGGGAGATATCTTTCAGGGTGATGGCGGCTTCCAGTTCTTCCAGCTTAGAGTCGTCGGTGACTTTGCCGCGAATCATGTCGAGGAAGAGGCGGCAGAGGCGGAGTCCTTCTTCCACGGTTCTTCCCTGGAGAAGTTCGGCCATCATGGCGGTGGAGGCCTGGCTGATGGCGCAGCCGGAGCCGGTGTAGGCGAGGTCGGTGATGATGCCGTTTTCTACTTTGGCTTCGATGTCGATGTCGTCGCCACAGCTGGGGTTATGGCCGTGTTCGTGGACGGTGGGGCTTTCGATTTTGCGTTTATTGGTCTTATCTCTGTTGTATTCCAGGATAAGGTCGGTGTAGAGCTGTTTTAATTCCATCAGTCGTCGTACCCCATCACTTTCCGAACGTCCTTCAGTTCCTTGAGGAAATAGTCCACTTCGTCCACGGTGTTGTAGAAATAGAAGGAGGCGCGGCAGGATGCGTTGATACCCAGGTAGTAGTGGAGGGGTTCGGCGCAGTGGTGGCCGGTGCGGATGCAGATGCCCTTGGCGGAGAGAATCTGGGCCACGTCGTGGGGATGGACGCCTTCCACTTCAAAGGCCACGAGGCCTTCTTTTTCTTCGGGATTTGTGGGCCCGATGATGTGGATGAAGGGGAGTTTCTTCATACCTTCCAGGCACCTGGTGACGAGTCTTCTTTCCTGGGCCCTGATTTCATCGTAGCCGATGGCTTCCACGTACTTGATGGCAGCCACAAGGCTTACGGCACCTTCCACGTACTGTGTGCCTGCTTCAAATTTGGCGGGCAGTTCGGCGAAGGTGGTTTCCTGTTCGTGTACGTCTTCAATCATGTCGCCGCCCATCAGGAAAGGTTCCATGTCGCTGAGCAGTTCTTCTCTTCCGTAAAGGACGCCGATGCCACCCATGGAGCACATTTTGTGGCCGGAGAAGGCGAAGAAATCGCAGCCCAGGTCCTGGACGTCCACTCTCTTATGGGGCGTGGACTGGGCGCCGTCGAGAACGACGATGGCGCCGTGGGCGTGGGCTCTTTCAATAAGGGGCTTGGGGTCGAAGTCGATGCCCAGTACGTTGGACACTTTGGCAAAGGCGAAGAGTTTCACCCGGGGGTCGTCGATTTTCTTCAGTTCTTCTTCCGGGAAATGGCCGGTTTTCTTATCTACATAAATATAGTCCAGCACGGCGCCGGTTTTCTGTGCCACCCGCTGCCAGGTGACCAGGTTGGAGTGGTGCTCTGCAATGGTGATGAGGATGTGGTCTCCCTTGTGGAGATGGGTTTCGCCGTAGGAGCGGGCCACCAGGTTCAGGGATTCGGTGGTGTTCCTTGTATAGATGATTTCCTTTGCACTTTTGGCGTTGAGGAATTTCCGCACCACTTCCTTGGAGGTGTCGTAGGCTTCGGATGCGGAAATGGCGAAGATGTGGGCGCCTCTGTGGGGGTTGCCGTTTTCATGGAGCACATAGTCCGCCACGGCGTTCACCACGGGCAGGGGCCTCTGGGTGGTGGCGGCGTTGTCGAAGTAGACGATCTGATGGCCGTTCACCTTTGTATTGAGGATGGGGAAATCTTTTCTGATTAATTCGCTGTTCATTATATCTCCTTCGAATCCAGTTTCTGCCTGAGTTCTGTAATAATTTCTTCTCTCACCGATTTATCCATGCCGTCGATGATGGGGCGGATGAGGGCTTCGATGACGATTCTCCTGGCTTCTTCCAGGGAAAAGCCGCGGCTCATGAGGAAATAAATGGTGTCGGCGTCCAGCTGTCCTGCGCTGGATGCATGATTTCCCTGAACGTCGTCTTCCGTGCAGAGGAGGAGGGGCAGGGAAATATTTTTGGTCTTCGGGGAAAGCTGGATGGCATAGTCCCCTTCGTCACCGACGGAGCCGCTGCAGCCTTTTTTGAAATTCAGGGTGCCCCGGAAGATTTTTTTCGATTCATCGTCCAGTGCACCTTTCACGTCGATTTCCGCATGGGTCTTCCTGCCCACATGGTCGATGTGGTAGAAGAAATCGAGGTGCTGCTTTTTCGTTCCCGCATACACCGCTTTTTCCGTCATGGCGGCATGGTCTCCGGCAAGGAGGCCGTAGCTGTGAACATAAATATTTTCTCCACCCAGTTCGGCGGCGGAGAAATCGGCACGGGCCCCTTCTGCCAGCACAGTGTGGCGCTGGTCGAAAACTGCCACACCGGAAAGGCCCGTTTCCAGACGGGATACCTTGAGGCAGGCGTTTTCGGAAAGGTCATAGTAGGCCCCTGCCAGGCAGGTGCCCTTCTTCGTCTCTCCCTTCAGTACCCAGACGAGGTTCAGGGATGCTTCCTTTTCCAGATGGAAGAGGAAGGTGCCTGCAAAGTCCGATACATCGCCGTCGCCGGAAAGGGTGATGGTGAGATCCGCCTTTTCGCCGGCGGGGATGGTAATGGTATAGTGACTGCCCTTTTCCAGAGCTTTCACCGTTTCTTCAGAGGCGCCCCTGAAGTTTTCAGGAAGGGCGCCGCCTTCCTTCACATGGGAAAGGTCTGAGAAGACAGGCCTGTTTCCCTTCTCCGGCGCTTCAAAGGCCACGGGAGTGTCGTTGGTGTGAAGGTAACGGTATGTGAGGAGAGGCAGCCGGTTGATTCTGATGTCTTCCATAATGCCTCCTTATCCTATGGCCCCTTCGAATTCAAGATCGATGAGGCGGTTCATTTCTACAGCGTATTCCAAGGGAAGGGCTTTGGAAATGGGTTCTGCAAAGCCCCGAACCAGCATGGCCTTGGCGTCTTCTTCCGTAAGGCCCCGGCTCATGAGGTAGTAAATGTCCTCGTCCGGAATGCGGCCGATTTTGGCTTCATGGCCCAGGTCGATATCATCGTTTTCGATGATAATATCGGGGATGGTGTCGGAGCGGGACTCATTGTCCAGCATAAGGGATTCGCAGCTGATGGAACCCTTGGTACCCCGGGCGTTGGGCCCGATATACACCACGCCCCGGTAAATGGCGGTGCCGCCGGCCTTGGAAATGGATTTGGAGTTAATGGTCATGGACACGTCTTTCCCCAGGGCTTCCACCTTGGAGCCGGTATCCAGGAACTGTCCCTTGCCGGCAAAGGTGATGCCGGTGAATTCGCAGGTGGAGCGGTCCCCTTTGAGCACGGTGTCCGGATAGAGGCAGGACGTATGGGATCCGAAGGATCCGGATACCCAGATCATATGACCGTCCTCTTCCACCAGGGATTTCTTGGTGTTCAGGTTATACATGTTCTTCGACCAGTTTTCAATGGTGGAGTAACGGAGGGTGGCTCCCTTCTTCACGAAGAGTTCCACCGCCCCGGCGTGGAGGTTGGCCACATTGTAGCGGGGAGCGGAGCAGCCTTCGATGAAATGGCAGGTGGCCCCTTCTTCTACGATAATGAGGGTATGCTCAAACTGGCCTGCCCCCGGCGCATTGAGCCGGAAATAGCTCTGCAGGGGCATCTTCACATGGACGCCCTTCGGCACGTAGACAAAGGAACCGCCGGACCATACGGCGTAGTGAAGGGCTGCAAATTTATGATAGTTCGGGGTGATGAGTTTTCCGAAATAGGGTTTAATCAGTTCCGGGTACTTCTTCACCGCCGTTTCAAAGTCAACATAAATGACTCCCTGTTCCTCCAGTTCTTTCTGGATATTGTGGTACACCACTTCGGAGTCATACTGGGCGCCTACACCGGCAAGAGATTTCTTTTCCGCTTCCGGAATACCCAGCCGGTCGAAGGTTTCCCTGATATTTTCCGGCAGGTCTTCCCAGCGGGCCTTCATGTCCGTCTTCGGGCGGACGTAGGTATCGATGTGCTCCATATCCAGCTCCGAAATATCCGGCGCCCAGGGCGGCACATCCAGTTTGTTGTAGATTTCCAGGGCCTTCAGCCGCTTTTCCAGCATCCATTCCGGTTCATCCTTTTCTCTGGAGATTTCCCGGATCACGTCTTCCGTGAGGCCCCTGTCTGCCTTGTAGGAATACTCCACCCTATCCTTCACATCATAGATACTGCGGTTGATATCCTCTACCTGGCTCTTTTTCTTTTCTTCAGCCATGACTACACCTCACTGCGGTATGCATCAAAGCCGTTGGTTTCGATTTCATCCACCAGCTCCGGTCCGCCTTCCTTCACAATGCGGCCGTCGATGAGGACATGCACGTATTCGGGGGTGATGAACTTCAGAATCTGGTTCAGATGGGTAATGATGAGAAGGGAATTATTCTCATTGTGGTATTCGGAAATATTCTTGGAAACGATGCGCACTGCGTCCACATCGAGGCCCGAGTCCGTTTCATCCAGCATGGCCAGCTTCGGGTCCAGAATACGCATCTGCAGGATTTCACTCTTCTTCCTTTCGCCGCCGGAGAAACCGTCATTGAGATAACGGTCAGCGTAGGACGGATTCATTTCCAAATCCTCCATCCTTGCCTTCATAAGGCGCTTGAAAGGAAACAGCCGCTGCTGTTTACCGGAAATGGTGGTCTTCGCGGTGCGGATGAAATTCTCCATGGTAATGCCTGCCACGGAAATAGGGTTCTGGAAGGACAGGAAAATGCCCAGCTTTGCCCTTTTATCAACAGACAGGTCAGTAATCTCCTGTCCTTCGAAATAAATATGTCCCTCAGTCACCTTGTAAACAGGATTTCCCATGATGGCATGAAGCAGCGTCGACTTGCCTGCCCCGTTAACACCCATAATTACATGGACTTCCCCCTTGTTTACGGTGAGGTTAATGCCGTGGAGGAGTTCTTTCCCGCCTACGGAAACGTGGAGATTCTCCACGCGCAGCAATTCACTCATTTGATCACCTCATAATATATTGTAATCTGCATGCGTCAGGAGACGTATACAATTGAAATCTTATTCCATTTTATATTATTTATCTCTATATGTAAATACGCCGGCGCCGTGGAAACTGCTTCCTTCCTGCCTTTTCCCCCTGCGGCGTCACATCCTATCTAACTTTTTCAATATGTAATCCTTTCCATACGGATTTAGGGAAGATAAATGATAATATTGTATATAGAAGGTTCTTAGGTTTGACCGGCCTTTGGCGCCGAGGGTTGTGGTATCGCCCTTTTGACAGCGCCTTTAGCGCTGAGGGTTCTGAAGTTTGACGGGGCTCTCGCCCCGAAGGTTCTTAGGTTTGACAGCCCTTCGGGCTGAGGGTTGTGGTATCGCCGCTTCGCGGCGATGAGTATATAATGCCTTGCGGCAATTTTCGGAACTATCCCCACCGCTTCGCGGCATATTAAAAAGGGGCACGCCTGACGGCGCAGGTTGGGGCCGCCTGACGGCGGCGGGTTGTGTAGAAGGGTTGTGTTCGCTGGCGCTCAAGGGGAAGGTGGCGGCTTTGCCGCAGTTTATAGCCTTCTTCCTTAGGAAGGAGGTGGCGCCGCAGGCGACGGAGGATAGGGGCGTCAGGTCTCTCGCTGAATTTCCGAACCTATCCTCAGGGCTTCGCCCAGCTCCTTCCTGAGGAAGGAGCCTGCGTTACGGGATTAACTTTATTCTCATATGTTACGGGCAGCATTACGGAGAATTGGCCGCTAGCATCGGTCAGCCGACTAAAAGGAAGGCCTCTTATTGGGCAGGCTAGAGGCCAACTTCGGCTGACTTGGAGGTCCTATGCAGGACCTCCACAG
>NZ_UPZP01000041.1 GCF_900538805.1 uncultured Dialister sp. | reverse complement strand
AATTTCCATAGTAAATCTCCTTTATGAAAAAATTGGAAAAGGCCTTTTCCTTTGATAGGGAAATCTGTTTTCCCTGAGCTCAATCTCAAAATATCATGAAAAGAATGATTCATAAAATCCGGTAAAAGCAGAGTTTCCCCCTTTGAAAGAGGGAAAAGCAGTAAATGAAAGTCCAAATCCCGTTTTTACCTTATTGGGACTTTCATAACAGCCGTTTTTTGCCAATAAAAAAATCCATGAATCCGGAAAATTCCGTTTCATGGAAATTTTTTATAACCAAAATCATTCCTCTGCCGTTTCATCCATTAGATTCAGCATCAAATCGTAAGCCTTTGCTTCGAAAATCTTAGTCAGTCTTCTTCGATAACATTCCTTCTGCAGCTCGCTGTACCCTTCAGGCAGCTCTTTATAAGTTTTTCCAAAATAAGCTTCCACCATGCTGGCTGGTGTCTTCCAACCTTTAAGTCGCTCTTTTTTACCAGGCTGCTCTTCTCTGCCGCCGGGGAGATATACTTTTCACCTTTCTTTAATTTTTCTTCTTCATCCGTTTTCCAGATCTGAAGGGATTCTTTCATTTGCTCTTGGGAAGCATTCCAGGAATGGCAGATATTTTTTAAGGCCATCCTGGCCTCCCGCATGTGGGTATAGATGGCTTTCTCACTCCCATCAGCCGGAAGACTGATTTCGCCCTGAAGACAGATAAGAAGTTTTCCCTCCTCATCCCTCTGTATACTACTATACAAAGAAACATCATAATATCCCTGTCCATAGGGCCCTTTAAAATAAGAAAACACCTGCTGCGTCTTCTCAAATTTCCGGGGATATCCCCGGGATCTTGCAGATTTCTCCTTCCGCTCCACTTTAAAAACACTTTTTTCCCAGGTCGAACCTAAAAAGCGTCCTACCTGGCTTAGTGCAGTATCCATACTGCAGCTTAATTTAAGAAGCCGAATTTTTCCTGACGGGCATTGATACAAGACAGCAAGCCGCTTCTCTTTTCCCGGAACAGTGCATGGAGGCCACTGCATAAACTTTAAGGAATCATAATCCTGACACTCAAGCTGTGATTGGGAAATCGTTATAATAGCAAGAATCTTAGAACCTTTGATTCGATCCAATTCAGACAATTTCGACATGACATCCGCCCCCTTTCAACAGCAGATGAAAAGAGCTCCATGCAGATTCCGGATATAGCCCGCAGGTGATTTATATATTATTTATTATATCATACCTAAATTCATAACATGAAATCAAGTCTGAATAAAGAGTATAACTTATCACATATAGGAATAAAATATCATAATAACGAAATTCTTTCCAAAAAGGTTACATTTTGGCTCGCTCAGGCAATATAAATAAGTGGAGAGGGAAATCAATCCTCCTTCTAGAACCGCTGAAAAGACATAAAGCAGCAGTGAAGAAAACCTGAGTACTTTTCCTGGGACAGGCAGACTTCACAGGCAGCTCTCTTTCCTCCGGATGATCATGGAGCCTTCCTTTCCCCTCCCCGAAAGCGGGCCCCTTTCGGAAGCAAGGCAAAAACACGGCACCTTCCAAACTGCATATTGAAAATGGCTTTGACGATACGTTAGGAGCACCACCGCTTAGAGAGAAACGGGTCACACCGATTTCACAAATCCCGGCGGCAGGCAGAGCGTCTTCATCGATTCATGGCGGTTTCATTCAAACACGGAACTCAAATTCCGTGTTTTTGTCGTGCTTACAATTAAAAAAGAGCCGATTCATATAAAATAAAATCCACTATCCCCATCTCAGGAAAAGTTTCTCGGTCTCCCTGTAAAAAACTTATATTTCTATTTCAAATATTTACAGAATCTATTTTATATTCCTATTCCTTATGGTATGATTAGTTTAACAAACAACTGATTCGGTCAATTTCATAAGGAAGGCAGCACATATGGAAAATGAGACACCTTTCGCAATCGATGGCTACAACAACATTACCCCCACCGGTCCCATCCTTATCCGCTATAATCACCTCCGGGGAGTTATGGAAAATTTAATTCCTGATTCTGTAACCCGAGCACCTCTTATTGAACAGGCAGACTGCATCACGGGATTTTTCGGTCAAATAATCAATGATCCAAGATTTGATACCTTCATTGCCGGTGACTATGCCTCCGGTATAGTCAATCCGGAGAAAATAGACCTTTACATCATTATTCCTGTAAGTATACTAAATCTTCTGGATCCCCACTGCCGTAAATACCTCATGAAATATGTAGATCACAGCCTGGACAACGGAAGAGCGTTTAAAAAGCTCTTCAAACATACAAACTGCTGTTTGCATATTCTGCCTCTTCCTGAGACGCAGGATAACGACTTTATAGCTGAACTTCATCGTAAACGGCTGGAAATGGCAAAAATAGCAATGGCTAAAGGTATTGATGAAAGAGAAAGCGGCTATTTCCAAATGGACCTGCAAGACGATGAAGATATGGAAGACGATGACTAGGAGGCTCTTATGATTCAAACTACCGAAGACCTTACCCTTGAACTCGCCCGGCTGGAACAGGACCTGGCCTTTGAAAAGCATTTTCTGGACTACTACAAGAACAATGTAGGCGAAGAACACATGGACTTTGCCATGAAACTGGCTGATGCCAGCGCAAAAAGCGCCTATGACGACAAAATGAAAAGGGCCCGTGAAATCAGGAAAGAACTGACAGAACGGGAAGAAATCATTAACTTCCACCTCACCAGACTGGAGACGCCGTCTGGCCTCATGACCCTGGACAAATACATCTGCCTCATGAACAAGCTGAAGGACAGCCTCTCAAGCCTCATGAATGACATCAAAGATAAAAGAAACGAAGAAGGCCTAGCTTTCCACAACACCAGCCCCATCCACTTCATGGGTACCACACCGGGATCTTTGAACATCCGCCTGGGAGTCCTTAGAAATGAGGGCCTCTTCAAAGACGACGACACAGTAAGGCACCAGGAACTCTTCTACCTTACAGGAAAAGAATTTCTCCGCGTCCTTAATTCCATCAACAAAAAAAAGCCCCAGGACCGCTTGGACAGCTGGAGTGAAAAGACAACCTTTACTTTCAAAAACCTGTACACAGAAATCAAAAACCAGAATCTGGACATGGACGCCCACTGGCTCAATGAAGAAAAAGCTCCCATCATCCACGTTCCCCATGAAAACATCAGGGACATCACCCACACCCTTGATAATTACTACGAAAAACGGCTCATAGAAGCTGCCAATGCCAAAGAACAGATTATCACAGGCACCTTCGTAGAAATCAGTCTGGAAAAAGGTAAATTCCGCTTCCTGCCGGAAAAACGTCCGGGTACCAATGCCTCCTTCAGAGCCATAGAAGTTCTTTTCGACAAAGAGAAAACCCACCCCTTCAACAAAGACATCAACTACCTGGCCCCCGTAAGCCATACCATCCGCATCCATGAAGATGGGAACAGAAAGAATAAAGTCTGCTACGTCTTCGATGGATTTAAAGAGTAAAAAAGTTCTTAAGATTGACCGGGCCAACGGAGACACTTCGCAGCAGTAATAAAAGGGGGGCGCGCCTGACGGCGCAGGTTGGGGCCGCCTATCGGCGGCGGGTTGTGTAGAAGGGTTGTGTTCGCTGACGCTCAGGGGAAGAAAGGTATCGCCTTCGGCGATGAGTATAAAGTCAGCGTTACGTGCTTGCCTTCCCGCCTCCCACTCGCCATTCTGAACGAAGTGAAGAATCTCGATACGTGGCATATTTGAGACAAATGCTACTAAATATCAGTCGGCGGGAAAGCTGCCGATTGGCAATCAGGTCAGCATAGAGTGTCATTTCGCCTTGTAGCGTAGTACACCCCTGCGCCACTTCGTGGCCCCCTCTTCACCGGTCAGCCGGACAAAAGGAAGGCCCTTTTAATTGGTCGACCGACGTTCCTTCGCTTGCGCTCAGGATGACGGTGGGAGGCGGGCCCCCCAGCCACTAGCCACCAGCCAATAGCCACCTTCGCCCGCCAGGGCGGTTGTAAAGGTTTTATACAAACTGGCGCCTTCAATTGTTTAAAGGGCGCCTACCACAACCCTCAGCGGCAAAGCCGCTGTCAAACTTTAGCACCCTAAGAACCTTCGGCCCGAAGGGCCGTCAATCCTCACGCCCGCAGGGCGTGTCCACAAAAAAAGCACCCCCTTTTCGGGAGTGCCTTTTTTTATTTCACTTTTGCCGCTTCTTCCATGGCTTTGTTCGCCGCTTTAATGGTTTTTTCGATGTCTTCGTCGCTGTGGGCGTAGGACATGAAGAGGGTTTCGAAGGGGGACGGGGCGAGGTAGATGTGCTGGTCAAGCATGGAGAGGAACCAGGCTTTGAACCGGGCGGCATTGGCTTCGCAGGCGTCGTGGTAGTTGAGGACGTCTTTTTCGGAGAAGAAGATGCCGAACATGGAGCCGGAGTGGTGGCAGATAAGGGGGACTCCTGCTTTGTCTGCGGCCTGTTTCCAGCCGGAAAGGAGGTCAGCTGTTTTCTTTTCAAGAATCTTATCGAAGTCCGGAATGGCCATCATCTGTTTCAATGTCTCAATGCCGGCGGTAACGGCCAGAGGGTTGCCGGAGAGGGTGCCTGCCTGGTAGACGGAGCCGTCGGGGGCGATGCAGTTCATGATTTCTTTTCTGCCGCCGTAGGCTGCTGCGGGGAGGCCGCCGCCGATGATTTTGCCGAGGCATGTCATGTCGGGGTGGATGTGGTAGCGGGCCTGGGCGCCGTGGAAGGTGGTGCGGAAGCCGCACATGACTTCGTCGAATATGAGGACAGTGCCGTGTTTTTCGGTTTCTTTGCGGAGGGCTTCGAGGAAGCCTTCCACCGGAGGTACGCAGCACATGTTGCCTGCCACCGGTTCTACGATGACAGCGGCGATTTCATCGCCCTTCTCATCCATCATCTTGGTGAAGGCGGGAATGTCGTTGTAGGGAACCACCAGGGTGTCTTTGGCGGTGCCTTTGGTGACGCCGGCGCTGTCGGGGCTGCCGAAGGTGGCGGCTCCGGAGCCTGCCTTGACGAGGAGGCTGTCGCCGTGGCCGTGGTAGCAGCCTTCAAATTTCAGAATCTTGTCTCTTCCGGTGTATCCTCTGGCAGCGCGGAGGGCGCTCATGGTGGCTTCGGTGCCGGAGTTGACCATGCGCATTTTTTCAATGGACGGGTACACCTGGTGGATGAGTTCGGCAATTTCCGTTTCCAGAAGGGTGGGTGCGCCGTAGCTGGTGCTTCTTTCAGCGGCTGCCTTGATGGCTTTGATGACGGCGGGATGGGCGTGGCCCAAGACCATGGGGCCCCAGGAGCCTACGTAGTCGATGTAGGTGTTGCCGTCAATGTCGGTGATGTGGGAGCCGTGGGCTTCCCTGATGAAGGGAGGCGGACAGCCCATGTGGGGATAGGAGCGGACAGGGCTGTTGACGCCACCGGGCATGTATTTCCTGGCTTCTTCAAAGGCGGCTTTGGACTTGGTAAGGTCGATCATTTGCCTGCTTCCTCCTTCAGCCATTTAGCCACATCGGGAGCATGGTAGGAAATAATAATATCTGCGCCGGCTCTCTTCATGCAGAGGAGGGATTCCATGACGATTCTCTTTTCGTCGATCCAGCCTTTGGCTGCGGCTGCCTTCACCATGGCGTATTCGCCGGAAACGTTGTAGGTGGCTACGGGGCGGTTGATATGGTCTCTCACCTGGCGGACGATATCAAGGTAGGCCAGGGCCGGTTTCACCATGATAATGTCGGCGCCTTCAGCCATGTCCAGGTCCACTTCCTTCATGGCTTCGCGGCTGTTGGCGGGGTCCATCTGGTAGCCTCTGCGGTCGCCGAACTGGGGCGCAGAGTCAGCGGCGTCGCGGAAGGGTCCGTAGTAGCCGGAGGCGTATTTTACGGCGTAGGACATGATGGAAACGTTCTGCAGGTCGTTGGCGTCCAGGGTTTCACGGATTTTTGCCACGCGGCCGTCCATCATATCGGAAGGAGCCACGATGTCAGCGCCGCATTCAGCCTGGGAAAGGGCGACTTTGGCCAGAAGTTCCAGTGTGGGGTCGTTATCCACTTCATGGCCCTTGAGCTGGCCGCAGTGGCCGCTCTTGGTGTACTGGCAGAGGCATACGTCGCCGACGATAACGAGGTCCGGCACCGCTTCCTTAATGGCGCGGATGGCGCGCTGCACGGGGCTGTTCATGTCCCAGGCGGAGGAGCCGATGTCGTCCTTGTATTCCGGAAGGCCGAAGACTTCGACGGCGGGAATGCCCATTTTGTAGATTTCTTCCGCCACTTTTACCGCATTGTCCACGGACAGGTGGTACTGTCCGGGCATGCTGGGGATTTCTTCCTTCACGTTGGTGCCGGGCACCACGAAAATAGGATAGACGAAATCATTCAGTTCCAGGGAATTTTCTCTCACCATGGAACGGATGGCTTCCGTTCTTCTCAGTCTTCTTGGGCGAAGTGTGTTTAATTTCATTTCTTTTCGACTCCTTTTTCAATTGCATTGACAAGGCCATCAATCGTATAGACTTCAGAAATGATAGATGGTTCCAGGTTATATTTACGGCATGTGGCGGCGGTAATCGGTCCGATGCATGCCAGGGTGACGCCTTTCAAAAGTTCTGTCCTGCCGTCGATCTGACTCATGAGATTGTACACGGTGGAGGAGCTGGTGAAGGTAATAATGTCGGCGCCGTGGTGTTCCAGCACGTCCAACAGTTCTTCCTTATGGGCTGTGTCCGCTTCGGTGCGGTAGGCTTCCACCACGTCCACCCGGCAGCCCAGCGCGCGGAGCCCTTCGGGGAGGACGCTTCTTGCCACTTTGGCCCTTGGAATGAGCACCTTTTCATAGCCCTTGATGAGGGGCTTCATTTCGGCCAGCAGGTTTTCGGCCTTGTACTTTTCAGGCACGCAGTCGGCGTGAAGGCCATGGCGGGTGAGCTGGCGGGCCGTGGCCGGTCCGATGGCGCCGATTTTCACATGGCCCAGGGCGCGGGTATCCCGTCCGGACTTGTAGAGGCGGCTGAAGAAGGAATCCACGCCGTTCTGGCTGGTGAAAATGAGCCAGTCGTACATTTCAAGGCGGTCAAGCGCTTCATCCATGCCTTTAAAATCATCGGATGGGTCTTTGATAGCAATGGTGGGGATTTCCAGGGTTTCCGCGCCCTTTTCATCCAGCACGTTCACCAGACGGGAAGCCTGGGTGCGGGAACGGGTGACGATGATTCGTTTCCCAAAGAGGGGACGGTTGTCAAACCAGCGCATTTCTTCTCTGAGCTTTACCACATCCCCCACCACGAATACCGCCGGCGGCTGGATGTGCATTTTTTCCACATCCTCCGCTGCCCTTCCCAGGGTGGTGGTATAGGTTTCCTGATAGGGACGGGTGCCCCAGCGGACGAAGGCGGCCGGCGTATCAGCGCTTCTTCCGTACTTCATGAGCTGGGAGGCAATGAGAGCCGTATGGCCTACGCCCATGAGGAAAATGAGGGTATCCACGCCGCCGGCCAGTTTATCCCAGTGAATGGAAGATTTGTCCTTGGTTGGGTCCTCATGGCCCGTAATCACCGCAAAGGACGCAGCCACGCCGCGGTGGGTGACGGGAATGCCCGCATAGGCAGGCGCCGCAATGGCGCTGGTAATGCCGGGCACCTCTTCGAAGGGGACGCCGGCCTCACGGAGCACCTCGATTTCCTCTCCCCCTCTGCCGAAAACGAAGGGATCCCCGCCTTTGAGACGGGCCACAATCTTCCCTTCCTTTCCCTTTTCCGCCAGAAGGAGGCTGATTTCATGCTGCTTCATGGTATGGCAGCCGGCCTTCTTGCCTACGTACACATATTCCGCGTCCGGGCGGGCGTAGCGGAGGAGCCGCCTGTCCGCCAGGTAGTCTCCCACAATGACGTCCGCTTCCTCCAGGCACCGCTTTCCCTTCAGTGTCAGAAGTTCCGGATCTCCGGGGCCTGCGCCGATTAAATAGACTTTCCCTTTTTTCATGTAAAATCTCCTCAATTCATTTATATCTTCTGCAGTTTTTCCAGCACCTTCCGGCCGCCTTCGTCAAGAAGCCTGCCGGCCATGGCACTGCCAAGGTCTTCCGCTTTGGAAATGGGACCTTCTGTCTTTCCGCGGTACAGCTCTTTTCCGTCGGGAGAAGCGATGAAGGCTTCCACGGAGATGCCGCCCTTTTCGGGCACCGCGTAAATGCCGGCGGGCACCTTGCAGTCGCCCCCAACCCTTGCCAGGAAGGAGCGCTCCGCACGGATACAGGAAGCCACTTCTTCATCGTGGAGGAAGGACAGGAGATTCAGGGTCTCCTCATCATCGCTCCTGGCTTCCACCGCCATGACCCCCTGGCCGGCGGCCGGAATGCTGTCTTCCGTGGAAATATAGGAAGTAATGCGTTCAGCAAGGTCCAGACGCTTGAGGCCCGCCGCCGCCAGAATGACGGCGTCAAAGTCCCCTTCATCCAGATGGCGGAGCCTCGTCTGCACATTGCCCCGAAGGGACTTGATCACAAGGTCCGGTCTTGCATGGAGAAGCTGGGCCTGCCGTCGAAGGCTGGAAGTGCCCACCTTCGCGCCGGCGGGGAGCTCATCCAGAGATTTGTATTTGTTGGAAACGAAGGCGTCCCGCGGATCTTCCCTTTTCGTAACAGCCGCAATGGTGAGCCCTTCGGGGCATTCGGCGGTCATATCCTTCAGGGAATGGACTGCAATATCCGCCTTTTTCTCCAGAAGAATCACTTCCAGTTCCTTGATGAAAAGCCCTTTACCCCCGATTTCCACCAATGGACGGTCCAGAATCTGGTCTCCCTTAGTGGTAACCGGAAGGAGCTCCACCGTCAGTCCCGGATACTGCTCCTTCAGGCGGTTTTCTACATAATGGGCCTGCCAGAGGGCCAGAAGGCTTTCCCTGGTGGCAATGGTGATTTTATTTTTCAAGTTCCTGCCCCTTTCTTACGTCCAGCTTGAACAGGCGGGCTACGGCAGACTTGTCCTCCGACTCCCATTCCGTGCCGGCGTATTCATTCAGATGAATCATGGGTTCCCGAAGGATTTTCCGCACAATCATGTGTGTCATGTGGGACAGCACCTTCCTGTCCTCATCGGTGAGGCCCTCAATTTTAGCCAAACCGTGGCGCAGCTCCCGCTGCCGGATTTCCTCGGCCTTGTCGGAGAGGGACACCATGACGGGACGGGTACTTAAATATTTGAAACGGTCTTCAATAGACTGGATTTCCTCCTGCACAATCACCTCCGCCCGCCGAGCTTCTTCCTCCCGGAAACGGATGTTATTAGCCACGATTTCCTGCAGGTCGTCGATGTTGTAGAGTGTGACATTCCGGATATTGCCTACCTCCGGCTCAATGTCGCAGGGCACGGCGATATCAATGGCCACCAGGGGACGGGTGCCGCGGCGCATCATGAGATTTCTCACATCCCAGGCTTTCACAATGTACTGGGACGCGCCGGTGGCGGTGACAATGATATCCACATCGTCCGCATGGGACAGGGCGCAGTGGAAAGGCACCGCTTCGCCGTTAATTTTCGCCGCCAGATCCTCCGCCTTATCCATGTGGCGGTTGGTGACGATCACTTTCTTAAGGCCCTTGCCCATGAGATTCTTCACCAGAAGCTCCGCAGCCTCACCGGCACCGAAAACCATGGCTGTCCGGTCATCCAGGCCGCCCAGGATTTTTTCAGCCAGCTTCACAGCGGCGTAGCTCACGGACACGGCGCTGTAGGAAATACGGGTCTCCGTGCGCACCCGTTTGCCCGTAGTAATGGCCCGATGGAAAAGGGTATTCAGAATGGTCTTCGTTGCCTTTTCAGCAAGGGCCATGGTGTAGGCCGTCTTAATCTGGTTCAGAATCTGGCTTTCGCCAATCACCATGGAATCCAGCCCTGATGCCACCTCGAAAAGATGGCGGATGCAGGCCTCCCCTTCAAAGTAGAAGAAATACTCTTTCTTCGCTTCGCTGTTTCCCGAGAGGGCCAGGAAAAACTGCTCCAGCGTCTTCTTCGCGGAACTGTCCTTCAGCACCGCATAGATTTCCGTCCGGTTGCAGGTGGAAAGCACCACCGCTTCCTCAATGCCCTCCTGCTCATCCAGATGGGAAAGGCCGCTTCTGGCGCTTTCCTCGGAAATGGCAAACTGCTCCCGTATGTCTACGGAAACGGTCTTATGATTCAGACCTAAAACAACCAACTGCATTACGCACACGCTCCTCTGCTTCGTCTAATTTCCCTGCAAGGACAAGATTCATAATCTCATCGTCAAATACAACATGCCAAAAAGCTTCCCTCCGCCGGCTCTCGCCGATTTCATTTCTGAGCTCCTCCCGAAGAAGAGCCACCCTGTCAAGCCACACGCCAAAGGAAGAGGGAATCTTTCCTTTCAGCCAGTTCTTCACGTATTTCGCCATGGCCGGCGACCGGCCGTCGGTGGAAATGGCAAAGTGAATCCCCCCCGTCTCAAAGGCAGCGGGCAGTGAGCAGTTTCCCAGAGACGGGAAATCCGCCGCATTATACAAAAAGGAATGATGAAGGGACTCCTCATGCACCGCTTGAGCCACCTCCCGGATGCCGCAGGCGGTGACCACGAAGCGATACCCCTCCGTGTCCCCCGCCCTGTAGGCTGCCCGCTTCCAGGAAATACGCTTTTCCCTGAAGTACTGCATGAGCTCCTCCGAAATTTCCGGAGCCAGCACAGTCACCTCTGCGTCTTCCAAAACGAGCTTCCTCACCTTCCGGAGAGCAATATGCCCCCCGCCGATGACCAGGCAGGAAAGGCCCTTCATTTTCAAATTGACAGGATACAAAAAAACCTCCATGAATAACAAACGGCACGCTAAAAAATCTTATACCGCAATTAAAATTGTAACACCGGAATAAGCCAGTGACAACAAAAGCGGAGCCCTGGCAGATAGTTCTAATGTTATTCAATGTTGATGTAATTTTTACTCATTTTATTCTTTTGTTTTCTCGTTTTAAAGTAACAGTTGCTTATGGATTGATAAAGTTTTGTAAGAAAGGGTTCAGCGCCCTTTGGGCACCGAGGGTTGTGGTATCGCCCAAGGGTCGCGAAGCGGCCCGGGTTCAAAAGGTTCAGAGGGTTCAGAGGGGAAGGTATCGCCTTCGGCGATGAGTATAAAGTCAGCGTTACGGGACTTGCTTTTGCGTCACCAGTGCCGCATGACGGAGAGTAAGAGCCTCCTTCCTTAGGAAGGAGGTGGCGCCGTTAGGCGACGGAGGATAGGGGCGTCAGTTCTTGGGGAAAAATTCGGACCTATCCTCAGGGCTTCGCCCAGCTCCTTCCTGGGGAGGGAGCCTGCGTTACGGGGTTTTCTTCCCGCCCTCACCGTCATTCTGAGCGTCAGCGAAGAATCTCGGTAAGGGCCGCTTATGAGACATTCGGTAGTAAATACAAGTCGGCGGGAAGGCTGCTCTAAGCTTTTCCTTGGACTCATACGCGATGAACAGTATTACGGTGAATTAGTCGCCTACGGCGACTTTTCCCCCTTTGGTGCCTTACGGCACCACCTTCCCCCCGCTGTGCGGTGGGACAATAAAGCTCCGTGAAGCAATTATCTCACAAGTGGCACAAAGTAAATCACGGGTTGTTGTGCCCCCGCTTGCGGGGGAAAGGTGGTGGCGCCAGCCACCAAAGGGGGAACGCTTTTCCTTCGCCCGAAGGGCGGTTGACCTGTTTTCCATCGGGCGAAGCCCGGTTGTAAAGGTTTTATAATACTGGCGGCGCAGCCGCCCACCACAACCCTCATGGCCGCAGGCCGTGTCAAACTTAAGCACCCTCGGGGCGAAAGCCCCGTCAAACCTGAGAACCCTCACGCCTGCGGCGTGTCCCCAGCCCCTTATATAATATTCGAGAATCTCTCCACCGCTTTGGCGAATTTCGCTATGGTTTCTTCGGCGTCTCCATGTTCGATGCCATCTCTTACGCAGTGCTGGAGGTGGCCTTCCAATATAATCTGGCCCACTTTGTGGAGCGCCGATTTGGCTGCGTTCACCTGGGTGATGATGTCTTCACAGGGTACATCTTCGTCCACCATGCGGTCGATGGCCTGCACCTGCCCGACAATTTTTTTGAGCCTTCGGTGAAGGTTGTCTGCGTCCATACATTGTTTCATATCTTTTCTCCCAACCGACGGCTGTATGCTTCCATACAGCTTCCATACGACTATGAAACGTGGATTTTCACGTTCCTTTATTTCCTATAAAACTTCTCTATTCTCCGCTTTCCCAGCCTTCGTAGAGCATGCTCTTGACGGGTTCGAAGCTCTTCCGGTGGATGGGAGTGATGCCCAGGCGTCGGAGGGCTTCGATGTGTTCCGCCGTGCCGTAGCCTTTGTTCTGGGCAAAGCCGTATCCCGGGTATTTCTTATCGTAGTCGTCCATAAGGCTGTCCCTGTAGACCTTGGCGGCTATGGACGCCGCCGCCACGGAGGCGCTTTTCGCATCGCCGTGGACCATGGAAATGGTGGGAAACGGGAAATGGAGGGGCATGGCGTCTACGATGACGGCATCGGGCTTGACATGAAGGTTCTTCACCGCCTGGTACATGGCCTCCATGGTGGCCTGGTAAATGTTCACCGCGTCGATTTCCTCAGGCGGCATGCTGACGATGGAGAGGTCCACCGCTTCTTCGTGGATTTTTTTTGAAATTTCTTCCCTGTGCTTCGGCGTCACTTTCTTGGAATCGTTGAGGCCCGGTACAAACCAGTGGGGTTTAAGAATGACCGCCGCCACCGTCACGGGACCGGCCAGGGGGCCCCTGCCCACTTCGTCGATACCTACGATGTGGGTCATGCCCCTTTTGTAAAATTCGCTTTCCACCTCATAGAGCGCCTCCACCCGCATGCGTTCCCTGCTTTCCCGCTCCAGGCGGCGCATGTAGGAGGAAACGAGGGTCTTCGCCCCTTTCCGCTGGTCCGCAAGGATTTCCTTCAGCACCTCTTCCGGCACGTCATCGTTCTTGAGAATTTCCCGGATTTCGGAAATGGTCATGCTTCCTCCTCCGGCACCGGGTCCAGGGTAATCCGGCCCAGTTTGCCGCTTCGGAAATCGTGGAGCACCGCCGTTTCCGCCCGGTCATAATCGATGGCGCCGCCGGGAAGAAGGCATCCCCGCCTCCGTCCGGCCGCTTCCAGGAGCAGCTGGGGGTCCTGGTTCACATCGTCAATACGGTATACCTCCTTCAGCACTTCCGGCTCCGTTTCCGCCAGCGACGACAGAAGCACCGGCACCACTTCGTCGGGATTGAACACATCCCCCGCAATGGCCCCCGTAGCCGCCAGGCGCAGCGCCGCCGTCTGGTCGTCAAACTTCGGCCACAGCACCCCCGGCGTATCCAGAAGGTCCAGCCCATCGGAAAGCCGCACCCACTGCTTGCCTCGGGTATGGCCCGGCGTATTTGCCGTCCGCGCCGCCGCCGTGCCGGCCAGGAAATTGATGAGGGACGACTTGCCCACGTTGGGAATACCCAGAATCATGAGCCGCACGGACCGATTCTTCAGCCCCCTCCGGTACCACTTGTCCAGAATGGGCTTTGCCGTCTCCCGTATGAGGGAAAGCAGCTTCTTCTTGTTCTTCCCGTTGCCCACGCTCATGGGCACCACAGGGATATTTCTCTTCTGATAAAAAGAAACCCACCGGTCCGTCTGCCGCGGGTCCGCCAGATCCGCCTTGTTCAGTATCACGATCCGGGGCTTCCCCTTCACCAGCTCTTCCACCATGGGATTTGCGCTGGACGCAGGAATCCTGGCATCCAGCAGTTCAGCCACCACATCCACCGCCTTCAGATGATCCTCGATCATCCGCTTCGTCTTCGTCATGTGGCCTGGGAACCATTGAATTAACATATACACCTCCCGGTATACCCATCCCGGGTTACCTATGCATACCATTTTAACATAAATTAAAGAAATTGGATATCTTTGAGAGCCATTTGCTAATGAAGGGGCCGCGCCTTAGGCGCGGCCCCGGGTTCAGAGGGTTCAAAAGGTTCAAAGGGTTCAGAGGAGGTGGTATCGCCTGACGGCGATGAGTTTTTAATACTGCCTGCGGCGGCAGCGCTGCTGGAGGCAGCGAAAACCGTACAACCGGGCCTGCTGCCCGTTGGAAATGCACCCCTTTGGGTGCTGCGCACCACTTCCCCCGGAGGGGGAAGTCTATTTTCCGCTTTTCTTAGTGCTAACTTATGTCGCTCATTTTATAGCGCCGCTAGAATCTCCCCCTCCGGGGTGGCAAGCGAACACGATTCGTAGGGAGCCGTAGGCGACTGAGAATCGTGTGAGACGCTTTCCCGTGGAGAGACGCCGCCAAAGGCGGCAGAAGGGGTGCATTTCCATCACGCCGCTGGCGTGGTTGGCTTGTTTTCCCTTCGCCCGCCAGGGCGGTTGTAAAGGTTTTATACATACTGGCGCCCCTTCTTTTTGAAGGGCGCCCACCATAACCCTCATGGCCGCAGGCCATGTCAAACTTAAGCACCCTCGGGGCGAAAGCCCCGTCAAACCTCTGAACCCTCACGCCTGAAAGGGCGTATCCATAAAGCCGCCCCATAAAAAAAGCACCACCCCAGGGGCGATGCTTTTCTTTTACAATATTTACAATATATGTTTAATAATGAGGTACACCAGGGCCCCCACCGCTGCAGTGCAGGGGATGGTCATAATCCAGGCGGATACCATCTGGTAGGCCACACTCCAGTGGACGGCGCGGAAGCGGGTGGCCCAGCCTACGCCCATGATGGAGCCTGTCACCACGTGGGTGGTGGACACGGGCAGGTGGAGCATGGTGGCGGAGAAGATGGTGATGGCGGAGTTCAGGTCTGCCGCCAGACCGTTCACAGGCTGCATGCGGAAAATCTTATTTCCTACGGTGCGGATGATTCTCCAGCCCCCTATCGATGTTCCGAAGCACATGGCCAGGGCGCAGGCCACCTTCACTTCCCAGGGCACTTCCAGCTGGCCGATATAGCCGCCTGAAAGGAGAGCAAGTGTGATGATGCCCATGGACTTCTGGGCGTCGTTGGAGCCGTGGGAGAAGGCCATGAGGGCGGCAGAAAGCATCTGGATATGGGTGGACACATAATTCACCCTCGATTTCCCTACGTTGCGGAAGGCAATGTAAAGGATGGTCATCATAATGTAGCCCGTAATGAGGGCGCACACCGGAGAAAGCACCAGACCGATGACGATGGTGAGCACGCCGGATAGGTGGATGGCACCGGTGCCATAGGAAATAATGACAGCGCCGATGACCCCGCCGATGAGGGCGTGGGAGGAGCTTGACGGCATGCCGATGCGCCAGGTGAAAAGATTCCAGATAATGGCGGACGCCAGGGCGCTTGACAGCACCACCGAATCCACCATGTGGGGAGAAGTGACGATTTCACCGCCGATGGTCTTGGCCACGCCGGTGGAAATCATGGCGCCCACGAAGTTCAGGATGGCTGACATGATGATTGCCACTTTAGGGCTTAAAGCACGGGTTGCCACACAGGTGGCAATGGCGTTGGCGGTGTCGTGGAATCCGTTGATAAAATCGAAACACAGCGCCAGGACAATCACGATGCCTACAATATATATATCAGGCATACTTCATGACCACCTCTTTAATCAGGTTCCCCACCTTCTCTGCCCTGTTGGCCGTATCTTCCATGGCCTCCATGATTTCCTTCCAGCGGATGATTTCCATCACCTCATGGGTGCCGTCAAACAGGTCAGAAATGGCGTTTCTGTAAATTTCATCTCCTTCACTTTCCAGCGCATTGATCTTGCGGGTTCTTTCACCGATTTCCGTTTCATTCTTATCGATGGACTTCAGCAGGCGGAAAAGGACGATAAGCTCCGACGACATTTCCACCAGAATTTCCGCCATCCGCACCGGCAGCTTCGAAGCAATGCCTGCATGGTACAGCTTCAGGCACATCACCACATCCTGGATATCGTCCACACAGTCATCCAAGGTGGTAGTGAGCAGAAAGAAATCCTCCCGGTCAATGGGCGTGATGAACACATGGCGCATCTTCGCGGAAATTTCATGGGTCACCTTATCCGCCGAATGCTCCAGGGTCTTTACATCCTTTACATACCGCTCCAGCTTCGACGGATCCTGCAGCACCTCCAGAGCCATCTGGGTGCCCTTGTGGAAATACTCCGCGTTGGTAACGAGAAAATCAAAAAACTCTTCGTGCTTGTTGACAAGACTAAACATGGGTGTCCTCCGTAAAAAACGCACAAACTGTTAAATCCATGGTACCGCATGAATGTAAAGGTTCTGTAAAGTTTGTTGATAAAAGATAAAATAATAATGCGTTCTTTTTACTTATTATATAGCATTGCGTGCTTTTTGGAAATAGGGACGTGGAGCCGCG
Organism: uncultured Dialister sp.; assembly: GCF_900538805.1. Lineage (GTDB taxonomy): Bacteria > Bacillota > Negativicutes > Veillonellales > Dialisteraceae > Dialister. Next base: position 339 of record NZ_UPZP01000041.1, on the reverse strand, counting down.
CCCTTGGCGCGGCAGGGTTCAGAGGGTTCAAAGGGTTCAGAGGGGGGATGGTGGACGCTTCGCGGCAAATTAAAAAAGGGGTGCGCCTGACGGCGCAGGTTGGGGCCGCCTGACGGCGGCGGGTTGTGTAGAAAGGTTATGTTCGCTGGCGCTCAGGAAGAAGGTGGCGCCGTTAGGCGACGGAGGATAGGGGCATGGAATAGATGATAGAAGTCAGAAATCAGACTGTGTTACGAGATTACCTTCCCGACCCATCGTCATTCTCGTATAGTAAGTGTAGGGCATGAAGTTAAATACTTCCATTGCCCACCTTGATGGGTAGGGAATCCTGGTGCTACG
>NZ_UPZP01000040.1 GCF_900538805.1 uncultured Dialister sp. | reverse complement strand
GCGACGCGAATAGCGAGCTATTTAAGGAGCCTCATGACGAAGCAGTGCATAAAAATTCTTATAAAAGCAAACTCTATGAATTAATCAGTGCTTCCTTAATAGCACAAAAAAACTGCGATTTCGTCGCAGTTTTTTTATTGCTCCAAATGCTACGCCCTGAAATTCTTTTCTTCCCGAATCAGTTCTTCCAGCTCCTTCTTATCCACTTTGAAGGAGATGAGGTCCCCTTCGCCGTTGACGTATCTTACTTCGTAGGGCACGTCCAGAATTTCCTTCCGGGTAAAGCCGAAGTAACGGACGAAGTGGCTGTGGGGAAGGAGGCTGTCCACCGTGGGGTTCATGGTGTACCTTGGGAAAATGAATTTTCCGTCCTTCACCAGGACCAGGTGCTCCGCCCTGCCGCTGCCCTTGGTTTCGGTGGACCAGGAGATGAGGTGGTGCACCGGCACGTAGGCTGGCGCGATGAAGAGGACGTCCTGGTTTTGGAGGAGCTCTCCTTTGAAGTCCGAAGGGATGTCCAGAAGCCGCAGGGTTTCGGTGGAGGAAATGTAAAGTCCTGCGGTGTAGGGCGTCACCAGCACCACCTGGTTGGAGCCGATGGTGCCGTGGCGCATTTCCACGCCGTAGTGCATGGGATTTTCCAGGGAGCCGTGCTTTTTGATGGTTTTCCCCTTCTGCCACATGGTTTCGTAGGAGGAATCGTTCAAATGGATGAAATCGGCGGCTCCAGCAGTGAAAGAGAAGGACAGAGCCAGAGCGGCGGTGAAGGCAAGGATTGATTTCTTCATTTCATCATGTCCTTATTTCTTTAAGAAAGGAACAATAGCGCTGCCATGGGGGATGATGTTGATGGAGTAGTCCCTCTTTCCTTCTTTTGCCAGCTGTTTCTGCGCCAGCTCCCAGGCTTCTTCCACGGTGGCCACGGGAATCTGGTGGGTCTTTCCCCGGAGGATGTCGAAGTTTTCCGGCCGGGTGACGATGTACACCGTGTGGGTCATGGCGGTGATGAGGTTTTCAAAGGCCACGAAGAAGGGGATGGTGAAGCATTCCCGAAGACCCTTCTCCATGTCCTCCAGGTTCTTGTACTTGAAACTGCCCAGGTAGGCCGGCGGTTCCATAATGTCCTCCGCTTCAATCATGGTAATGATGATGCCGCCTTTTTTCGTGGCGATTTCAGCGGTGGTATAGCACTTGGTGCCCTGGTAGAGGTTCGTGTCCTTCGGGTAGCCGCCGGCGGAAACGATGGTCACGTCGGCCTGCTGTTTCATGGGCACCTTCTGCATGCGGTAGGTTTCCTTCGTCCCTTCCAGCCATGCCTTGTAGGGGTCGCCGCCTACCATGGAGGAAATTTCCCCCTCTTCGTTGATAATGGAGTGCACCAGGAAGCAGGGGCCCACCATGTCGCAGGCTTCCTGCATGTCATCGGACACCGGATTGCCTTCGATTTTCAAAAGTTTGGCATCCGGATTGAGGCCGCTTCCAAGCGTCGGTCCCAGGGCGTGGCAGTGGTTCTGCTGCACCGTCTCAAAGCCTGCCACGCCGGGGAGGATGAGCTTCCTGCCGCCGCCGAAGCCTGCCATGTCGTGGGTGGAAATGGCGTTGATAAGGATCACCTTATCCGCCTTGGCCACACGGGTATCAATCCACACGTCGGTGCCCAGTTTGGTGACGCCCATGTGGGTGAGCATGGATTTGTCCGTGGAAATATGCTGGTACATTTTGATGCGCCGTGCCACTTCTTCCCCTACGCAGGTCACATTTTCCTCGTCCGTATGGGGACGGTGGGTGCCCTGGGCAAAGACGATGTAAATATCATCATCCGGAATCCCCGCCAGATTCAGCTCGTTCACCACATGGACAGTAAATTCGGAAGCCCTGTTCCAGGCACGGGTAATGTCCGCCACCACCAGGCACACCTTATCCCCCTTCTTCACCAGCTCCTTGAGGGGCTTTGTGCCGATGGGATGGCGCATGCATTCGATGGTGGCCTCCTTCACGTCACAGGCAGGCGTGGGCACCCCTTCCAGCACATCGGAAATATGCTCCTCCGGGAGCATGACAGACTGCGTTCCATGGCCATAGGCCAGCTTGTATTCTTTCAGACCCATATGTTCCTCCATCTGTACACTCTCCGCCAAAGCGGCGGATTTTCTTTTTATTATACAGCCTTAGGGAAGTAGTGTCACTATGGGTATATGGCGGCATTCCCATGGGCGCGGAAGGGGCACGGCTTCGCCGTGGGTTGTGTAGAAGGGTTGTGGAGGGAGAAAAGGTTCAAAGGGTTCAGAGGGGAAGGTATCGCCCTTCGGGCGATGAGTATGAAGACAGCGTTACATGCTTACCTTCCCGCCTTACTCGTCATTCTGGGTCGGTCAGCCGACAATTGGAAAGCCCTTTTATGTGCAGACTAAGGGCCAACTTCGGCTGACTTGGAGGTCCTATGCAGGACCTCCACACAGTGAAGAATCTCGGTCCCTGCCGATATTGACTCAGACTAGCTCACTAGTCCACTAGCTCACCAGCTCACTAATATATTATTCACTTTTTTCATGCAAATCCTTAGAATTTATGATAAAATATCATTATGTTGTTTCGACGTATTTAAATAAAGAAATGGGAATTGTATGAAAAAGACTTCAAATGAATACATTGCTATCGGGCTCATGCTGTTTACCCTCTTTTTTGGCGCAGGAAATCTGATATTTCCTGCTTTTATGGGACAGAATTCCGGCTGGAATACCTGGTATGCCACGGCGGGATTTCTGATGACCGGCGTGGGGCTGCCCTTTGCTTCGGTGCTGGCCATCTGCTTTTCCGGGAAGAACCTGCAGGAACTGGCAGGACGGGTGAGCCCGGTGTACGGCATTCTTTTCAGCTGCGCCCTGTACCTCACCATCGGGCCCTTCTTTGCCATCCCCCGTACCGCCACGGTGTCCTATGAAATCGCCATTTCCCATTTCCTTCCAGGGGATATGAGAACCATGGGCCTTTACGGCTTCGTATTTCTTTTCTTCCTTCTTTCCTGGTACCTTTCCATCAGTCCTTCCAAGCTGGTGCCCCGTATCGGCAAGTGCATTACGCCGCTGCTTCTGGCGTTCCTTTTCATCCTCATCGCCGCGTCCCTCTTCCTTCCCATGGGAAGCTGGATGGCGCCGTCTCCTGCCTACGACACGCCGGTGAAGGCCTTTTCTTCGGCGCTCTTGGAGGGCTACAATACCATGGACTGCCTGGCGGGCCTGGTGTTCGGCGTCATTGTGGTGGAATCCATCCGCCTCTACGGTCTGTCGTCCAATCGTGAAATCGCAGCGGCTGCGCTGAAGTCCGGTCTCATTTCCACGTTCTTCATGTTCCTTATCTACGCCGCCCTCTGCACCCTGGGCGCCTCTTCCGTCGCCGTGCTGGGACACGTGGAAAACGGCGCTCCCGTACTGGTGGGGGCTGCGTCCTTCTATTTCGGAAATATGGGGAGTCTCCTTCTGGGTATCATCGTCATCCTGGCCTGCCTCACCACCTCCATCGGCCTCATCGCTTCCTGCGCCGCCTATTTCCACACCCTTCTTCCCCGCTTCTCCCATAAGGCCTGGGCCACCTTCTTCACCGTCCTTTCCTTCTTCATCGCCCTCTTCGGCCTCTCCGCCATTATCAAAGGCGCCATTCCGGTGCTTCTTTTCCTCTATCCCCTGTCCATTTCCCTCATCCTCCTCACCTTCCTGAACGATTTCTTCCATGGCAGCCGGAAGGTGTACATCCTGGCCACCGCCTTCACCTTCTTCCCCTCCCTCTATGACGCCCTGAAAGCGGCGGGGCTCTCCATGCCCCGGCTGGAGGCATTCATGGAATCCCTCCCCCTGTCTTCCTCCAACATGTCCTGGCTCCTCTTCTTCGCCGCCGGCCTCCTTCTGGGGCTCCTGTGGGAAAAGGCAGCGGAAATCGTGGAAGACGGGAAAGCGGAGGAATAGGGTTCAGCGCCCTTTGGGCGCTGAAGGTTGACAGCCCTAAAGGGCCGAAGGTTCTTAAGGTTCTAAAGTTTGATAGGCCCTGCGGGCCTGAGGGTGGTGGTATCGCCATTGGACACGCCCTTTGGGCGTGAGGGTTCAGAGGGTTCAAAAGGTTCAGAGGGTTCAAAGGGTTGTGGTATCGCCCTTCGGGCGATGAGTATATAGCCGCCTGTCGGCGGCGGCATATAAAACTGCCCTCTGAACCAGCCCGCTCTGTGGGCGGAACCGGAGCCGCCAAGGGCGTGAGCCCAATGGCGGCTTGAACCCGGGCGCCAAAGGCGCCTGAACCCTTTTGCTTTCGGGAATACCGTTATTTACTTCTACCCCATTCTCCCCTCTGCGGCCATTGGCCGCCGGTTCCTTCGGGAATATGTCTGCCAACAGAAAAACCGGATGATTTCTCATCCGGTTTTTTCATGCCACAATTCGATTATTTAATGTATGCCGTAGCTTTCAGCATGAACATGTTGTCCATTTTCCGTCCACCCATGTCTTTGGCATTGAAGCCGTATTCCGCATCAATGATGAGGCCTCTCATGGGGACGAAAGAGGCTTTGGCCAGGAAGAATTTAGCGCCGCCGTAGTTCTTATTGGAAGAGTAGGTGCCGTTTGCCTTATCTTCCAGCACATCGGCAATGTAGGCCGGTACGTTCTTCATGCCATGCCAGTTCTTGTATACATGGCCCATGTACTGGTCCACAATGTCATTGGAGGAGCCGCCGAAGTAGCTGCCTGCCTGGCTGTATACGTAGTCCAGACCCACTTCGAAGGAGCCGCCCTGGAGAATATCGGCGGTGCCGTAGTGAAGGCCGTAGTTGAAGCTGTAGGGCCGTTCTTCATTCAGAGGGAGCTTGCGCATATTCTTGACGAATTCGCCCTGTACATGCCACATGGGGGTTACGTAGTAGGCGCCGGCAAAACCGTAGGCCTTGCAGATTTTGCCTACCGGACCGTTGGCAGTCATGCCGTAGGCATGGAATTCCCACTGCTTCGGTTTCTTGAAAATGTAGGAAGCATAGGTCACCGGCACATCCTGGTCGCTGCCCCAGTCTTCATTCTGCATAAATACGGCAGTGCCATTATTAATGGTCATACCGCCAGCAGACATGCTGTTAATTTTAGTCAACGTACCCATGATGGTCGTTGGATCCACCTTCAGCTGTCCAGCCAGTGTGCCTACAGCCTGCTTCATAGCCCCCTCCTGCACAGAAGCCGGAAGAGATTTAATATGTTCCACATTATCTACAATGCTATTAATCACAGCTTCTCTGGCAGCTGCATTTCCCCCGGTAACGCGATTGATGGCCTGGTTAAATTCCCCATTTTCTGCGGAAAGAACGGCGGAAATGAGACCTGCATTGCTGCCGGAGCCTTTGATATCCATACCATGAATCATGGGGCGGGTATAGTTATAGTTGATATCCGTAGCGCGGCCATGGGCGATGGTGAAACGGCCGCCCTGGCGGTAGTCGCCGAAGGAGATGAAGGCGCCTTTGAACTGGCCGTCGTAGGTGTAGCCGGTGACACCCATTTTAACGGGGAACTGGCCAATGCCGATGAGGTTTTTGGAGGGACCGAAGGGGAGCTTGGAGGTATCCTGTTTCTTTCCGAAGTGGTAGGTAGCCCACAGGCGGTTCATGTGGAAGTCGCCATCGCCGTAGCCGGTCCTTGTTTTATCGGCGTCGCTGCTTTCGCGGCTGGACCAGTCCTGGCGGTTCGGGTCGAAGGGAGTGGAGCCGTTCATGCTCATGGTGGTTTCCAGCTGGCTGTACACGGTGCTTCTGTCGTTTACATTGGCCATGGTGTTGATGCGCACCCGAAGGCTCAGTTCGTCGTGGCTGGATTTGCTGTCCTTATATACATTGTCATAGCGGGGAATGTCCTGCACCCGGAGTTCCGTAATGGTGGAGAGGTTTCCTGTCTTCTTTTCCAGTTCCTTCACCCGGACGCCCAGGTTCTGAAGGTCGTCGGCGTATTCAGCAGACAGCTTCTGCACCATGGCTTTCTGGCTGTCATTGAGGCTGTCTTCCTTTGCCATGAGGCGGGCGATGATCTGGGCCAGTTCGTAGCGGCTCACATTCTTATCTCCCTTGAAGGTGCCATCGGGATAGCCGTCCACCACGCCCTGGTCGGACAGCTGGGATACGGCCTGGTAGGCCCAGGAGGATGTATCCACATCGGCAAAAGGATTGGCGGCGGAAACGGTAAAAGCGGCGGTCGCAAACAGGGCGGCCATGGCGGTTTTCAGAAGGCAGTGTCTCATTTTCTCTCCCCGGAGCTTTCGGTAAGCTCTCTTAAATTCTCAAATGGATTTTTATTTTTAAAACGATAGTATGAAATTGAATGATTTTTAGCTTATGAAACTAAAACATTATACCCCGTATTGAATCAGTCTGTCAATAGGAATTAGCACCTGATGATAAAATAGCAAGGATAGCCTGTTTTCCGTACTAAAAAGCATATAGCATCCATAAAAAAAGAGACCACCGACGGTCTCTTTTGAGAAAATTTCCATGTTCTTCCTTTTTGAATCCGCTCCAAAGGCGCTTCGATTTCATTCAGGAACCACTTTTTATCTCATTTTGATGAATTCTGTTTGAATTATACGGGCGCTCTTCAAAACCACATAGGCAATGACACAGCCGGCGCCGCAGGAAATGGAAAAGAGGGATACATAGAAGAGGGCGCCCTTGGAGGAACCCATGAAGAGGGCTGCTATGGGATAGGAAACCAGGCCGCCGATGATGGAGGTGCCCACGAATTCCCCCAGCACCGCCGCCCACAGGGTGTGAAGACGACTGTAGAGGAACCCCGACAGGAAGGCTCCGATCATGGAGCCCGGAAAGGCCAGAAGGCTTCCGGTGCCCAGAAGATTCCGAATCACCGACGTGCAGAACGCTGCCGACGTGCTGTACCGGCTGCCGCAGAGCACCGCCAGAAAAATATTAATCATGTGCTGCAGTGGAAAAGCCCTGGTCACCCCCAGGGGAAAAGAAAAAAGCGGGGAAAGGAGCACCGCCGCCCCCGTCAAAAGAGCCGCCAGCACCCATTTCCGAAATGGTTTGTCTTCTGCGTAATTCATGGCTTCCTCCTGATTTGGTAGATTTATGTATAGCATAACACTTGGGGACTTGCGAGGAAAGGGCAGAATGGCGGCCGCTGCGCGGCCGGGTTCAGAGGGTTCAGAAGGTTCAAAGGGTTCAGAGGGGAAGGTATCGCCCTGCGGGCGATGAGTATTATATGCCGCCGTTTGGCGGCCCCCTTCCACCGCTTGCGCGGTCCCCCTCCCCCCTGACAAGCAGGGGGAGGCAAGGGCGTTACGGATTTTGCCTTCCCGCCCAGCATCGTCTTTCTAAACGCAGTGAAGAATCTTGGTGTGCAGAGCATTTGAGACAGTCATCAATAAATGCCATTCTGCAGGAAAAACCATACAACTGCGCTGACGCGCGTGGAAATGCACCCCTTCTGCCTACGGCACCTCCCCCGGAGGGGTGCACAGCGAACATGATTTGAAGGAGCGAAGCAACGCGCAAATCATAGTGAGTCGTTTCACCTTTAGGTGGAGGTTTTAGCGGCGCTATGCCTTGAGTTGCTTGTGAGTTTAGAAGCTGAGCGTAGAGCAGACTTCCCCCTCCGGGGTGGCAAAGGAACTGGATTCGTAGGGACCGTAGGTGCGTATTCTGCATAGAATACGCAAGGCCGGATAAGTAGGCGCCTAGCCTGCCCATAAAGGCGCTTACCTTTGGGCATCCGGCCCGATGTCTGAGAATCCAGTGACATGCTTCCCTTTAGGAGAAGTACCGCCGTAGGCAGGGATAGGGGTGCATTTCCATTGTGGGGACCCTGCATAGGGTCTCCAAGTCGGGCGAAGTTGGTCCTTAGCCTGCACATAAAAGGACCTTCCAATGAATCGCCCGACCGATGCCGCAGGCGCGGTTGTATGGTTTTCGCTGCCGCCTGCGGCGGCATTATAAAAACTCATCGCCGCAACGCGGCGATACCTTCCCCTCTGAACCTTCTGAACCTTTTGAACCTTCTGAACCCGCCTGCCTTCGGGAATACAATTTCCCGCCGCCAGTGTCTCCATAAAGAAACCGGGCCGCAGCCCGGTTTCTTTTATTTCTTTCCTATTCTTCTTGCTTTGTAGGCTTTCAGTTTGGCATCCCTGATGGCCAGATGGTTGAAGTATTTCTTGGTTTCTGCCGTAATGACGCCGGAGAGGCCCAGAAGGGCGATGAGGTTCGGGATGGCCATGAGGCCGTTCACGATGTCCGCCAGGGACCAGATGGCTTCGAGCTTGAGGAAGACAGCGGAGGCCAGGATGGCGATGTAGCCGATGCGGTAGAGTTTGATGGTCTTTGTGCCGAAGAGGTATTCCCAGCACCGTTCGCCGTAGTAGTTCCAGCCGATGATGGTGGTGAAAGCGAAGAGGGTGAGGGAGATGGTGAGGATGAAGGGGGCCAGGCTCCCGTAGGTGGTGGCAAAGGCGGCCTGGGTCATTTCGGCGCCGTTGGTGGTGCCGGTCCATACGCCGGATACGATGATGGTGAGGCCGGTTAATGTGCAGATGATGATGGTGTCGATGAAGGTGCCGGTCATGGAAATGAGGCCCTGTTCCGCAGGCCACTTGGTTTTAGCGGCGGCGGCTACGATGGGGGCGCTGCCCAGGCCGGATTCGTTGGAGTAGAGGCCTCTGGCGATGCCGCTCCGGATGGTGAGCATAATGCCGGCGCCGGCGAAGCCGCCGGCAGCTGCGGTGCCGTTGAAAGCGCCGCTGATGACTTCACCCACCGCATGGGGCAGTTCAGAGGCGTTCATGATAAGGAAAATGACAGTGACAATAAAGTAGATGACTGCCATGGCCGGTACGATTTTGGAGGCGGCCTTGGAAATGGACTGGAGGCCGCCGAAGGTGATGATGGCTACCAGGATGGTGACGATGGCGCAGGTGATGTAGGTGGAAACGCCGAATCCTGCGTTCACGGAGGAAATGATGGCGTTCATCTGGGTGGTGGTGCCGCTACCCAGCATGGCGGTCATAATGCCGAAGAGGGCAAAGGCCACAGCCAGGGGTTTCCATTTCTTGCCAAGTCCCATTTCAATGTAGTACATAGGACCGCCGGCAATATTTCCCTGGTCGTCCACCTGCCGGAATTTCACGGCCAGGCAGCCTTCGGAGAATTTGGTGGCCATGCCGAAGAAGGCGGCCAGCCACATCCAGAAGAGGGCCCCCGGGCCGCCGAGTTTGATGGCGGTGGCCACGCCTACGATGTTGCCGGTGCCCACGGTGGCTGCCAGGGCGGTGCAGAGGGCCTTGAAGGAATCAATGTCCCCGTCCCCCTTGTTTCTTGCGAAGAAAATGAGTTTCAGCGCCCTCGGCAGCTTCATGACCTGCAGGAATCCCAGCCGACAGGACAGGAATACGCCGGTGCCCACCAGAAGGATGAGGAGCCAGGGCCCCCACACGATACTGTCGATTTGGTTCAATACATCTACTAACATAGAAACAACCTCCCCTGAATCCTATAGATTCACTACCCGCATTTCCTTTTAAAAAGCTTCCATTCTTCCTCTCCACAATAAAACCGCCGGCTCAGTAAAACAAAACAGAGCCGGCGGTCATTGGTTTCAATCACCACCCGGCTCTGTCCTTTTGCCTGAGAGATTACAGCCGGAAATCCGGCCTGTGCACCTTCGGCGCCCGGGAATGCCCGGGGCTCTCCAGAGTTTGTCCGCATGCAGTTTCGTGTTCAATGAACGCCTGATAGTGTTACTCCTTCGGCAGACCCTGGGGAATCGCTGCCGATTAAACCGGCGTTTTCCTTAGTGTCTTTTTCCGCATGCATCATCCACTTGTGAAGTTGTCACTATTATAAATTATCATGGAGAAATAAACAATATGCTTCTATGACTTTATTATTCCTTTTCCGTAGCATTCACCACCACTGCCACAGCGGCGTCGCCGGTGATGTTGAGGCAGGTACGGAACATATCCAGCACCCTGTCGATACCGGCTACCAGAGCCAGCCCTTCCATGGGAAGGCCCACGGACTGGAGCACCATGGCCAGCATGATGAGCCCTGCACCGGGCACGCCGGCGGTACCGATGGAAGCCAGGGTGCCGGTCAAAACGATCATCATCATCTGGTCCATGGTGAGGGGAATGCCGAATACGTTGGCAATGAAGAGGGAGCAGATGCCCATGTACAGCGCCGTGCCGTCCATGTTAATGGTAGCTCCCAGCGGCAGGACGAAGGAAGCGATGTCCCGCTTCACACCCAGTTTCGTCTGCACGTTCTGCATGTTCACAGGCAGGGTGCCGGCGGAGGAGCAGGTGGTAAAGGCAATGGCCATGGCCTCCGACATGCCCCGGAAGAACTTCAGGGGACTCATGTGGGCGGCAATGGTGGTCATGGAAGAATACACGCACAGCGCATGAATGACGCTGCCCACGGCCATGCAGATGATGACGGAAAGAAGGGGCAGCAGCACCTTCGGGCCGTTCTGCACCACCACCGGAAGGAGGAGGCAGAATACGCCGACGGGGGCGGTCTTCATAATCATGCCGATAATCTTATAGCACACTTCCGCAGAGGCGTCGAAGAAGGTAATCAGCGTTTCCGCCCGTTTGCCGCCTACGGATACAATGCCGGCCCCTACGAAAAGGGCGAAAATGATAACCGGCAGAATGTCCGCCTTCGCCATGGAGGCAATGGGGTTGGCAGGAATCATATTCACGAAGACCTGCATAATGGTGGGCGCTTCCTTCACCTTCGGCGCCGCCGCATCCGTAGGCAGGGCCATGCCGATGCCCGGCTGGACCACGCCGGCCACCACGAAGCCAATGACAATGGCAATGGCCGTGGTCACCAGATAAATGCAAAGCGTCTTCACGCCGATACGGCCCAGTTTCTTCATATCCCCCATGGAGGTCATGCCCACCACCAGGGAACAGAAAACAACCGGAACAATCATCATTTTGATAAGGTTAATAAACATGGTGCCGATAGGCGCAATCCACGTCTTCACCGGAGCTGCCGCCCCGTCCCCCAGCACCAGGCCCACCACCACGGACAGGACCAGGGAAATAAAAATTTGTACAGATAAGTTCATAACGTGCCCTCCCTCATATACTTGCACTTATTATTTACCCTATTATAGCAAATATATATCAGCGGACCAATATATTTATGAAATCTTTTATACATTTCTATATATATTGAAATTGAATAGTCAATAAAATATGGGAATAATACCATTTGAATTATAATTCATGGAATATGGACGGTTTGGTTATTAATTGGGGCCGCCGCACAAATCTTTATTGTGCCCCCGCTTGCGGGGGAAAGGTGGTGGCGCCAGCCACCAAAGGGGGAGGGCACGCAGGGCCCAAGGATGTGTTAAGAAGGCAGCAGAGGGTTCAAAGGGATGCGCCCTTTGGGCGTGGCTTCGCCCCGAAGGTTGTGGCCGCCTGCGGCGGCGGGTTGTGTAGAAGGGTTATGTAAAAGGGTTCTAAAGATTGACCGGCCTACGGCCGGAGGGTTCTTAAGTTTGACAGCGGCCTTCGGCCGCTGAGGGTGTGGATAGCCGCCTTTGGCGGCTATGAGTATGAAATCAGCGTTACGTACTTACCTTCCCGCCCCACCGGTCATTCTGACCCCGGGCGAAGAATCTCGGTACATGTAGATAGTGACACTTACTAGTCCACTAGTTCACCAGCTCACTAGCCCACTAAAGAATCCCGTTCGGCAGGAAGGCATGGTTAATCTGAATTCCCAAGCGCAAGAGGGTTCAACAGTTCCTGCACCGCCATCACAAAACCCCGGCCTTTCGGCCGGGGTTTTTGATTTCACAATGCGGAGACATACTAGATTTTCACGGATTCATTAGCCGTTTCATGGGCCAGTGCTTTTTTGGCCGCCTTTTCCTGGCGGATCACTTCCTGGAAGGAGAAGACTTCTTCCTTAATCACAGGGGAGAGAACCAGGATGGAGATGAGGTTCGGGATGGCCATGAGGGCGTTGGCGATGTCGGAGAGGTTCCATACCAGGTCCAGGGTCTGGGTGGCGCCTACGAATACCACAAGGGAGAAGACGACACGGTAAATGATGTTGTATTTATGGGTGCCGAAGAGGTATTCCCAGGCTTTTTCGCCATTGTATTCCCAGCCCAGGATGGTGGAGTAGGCGAAGAGGATGATGCCGATGGAGACGATGTAGCTGCCTGCCGTGCCCAGGTGGGTGGAGAAGGCGGCCATGGTGAGAGCCACGCCGGTCAAAGGCTTGCCGTCGGCGCCCAGGGTGCCGAGAACGCCGGAGGAGGCGATGGTGAGGCCGGTGATGGAGCATACGATGATGGTATCAATGAAGGTGCCGGTCATGGAAATATACCCCTGTCTTGCAGGACGGTCGGTGGTGGAAGCGGCAGCGGAAATGGCAGCCGAGCCCAGGCCGGCTTCGTTGGAGAAGCAGCCTCTGGCCACGCCGAAGCGGACCGCATTCATGACGGACACGGTAATGGTGCCTACCACACCGCCTTCCACGGCGGAGGGGTCGAAGGCCATCATGAGGATGAGGTATAAACCGTGAGGAATATTTTCATAATTAATAACAATGCAGAGCAGGCCGGCCAGGATGTAGAAGGCAGCCATGCCTGGAACCACCACGGAGGAAACCTTGGAAATGGAGGTAATGCCGCCTACGATGACCGCCAGGGTGAGCACCGTGAGCACGGCGCCGACGATGGTGGTGGAAATGCCGAAGGTGGTTTCCACAGCGGTGCTGATGGAGTTGGCCTGGGTCATGTTGCCGATGCCGAAGGACGCGATGACGGCGAAGAAAGCAAAGAGGGTGCCCATGATGAGGCCGGCTCTCCGGTTCTTGAAGCCGTTCTTCATGGTGAACATGGGGCCGCCCTTCATTTCACCCTTCGCATTCACTTCGCGGTACTTGAAGCCCAGCATACATTCGGAAAACTTGGTGGACAGTCCGAAGCAGGCAGAAAGCCACATCCATACCAGGGCGCCGGGGCCGCCGGCAAACATGGCAGTGGCCACACCGACGATATTACCGGTGCCGATGGTGGCAGCCAGGGCCGTCATGAGGGCGGAGAAAGGCGATACGTCGCCGCTGCCGCGGCTGGTGGTGCGGGCATCATGGCCGAATACGCTCTTCAGCGCATAGGGCAGGTTCCGCCAGGTGAGGAAGCGGAGGCTTACGGTCATATAAATGCCCGTGCCTACCAGCAGAATCAGCATGACAGGCCCCCATACGAACCCGTCAATGGTACCTACAAGTTGATTAATCTGTGCCATGTCCATAATCATGTCCCCCTTGTTTCCCGTAATTGTTGTCATAAACAAAAAATCGCCGCACTCAGGCTCCAAAGAGACTGATGCTGGCGTAACAGAAAACACGGGAGTTACCCATGTGCCAGCCCTGTCCTTTTGCCTGAGAGATTCGGAATTTCTACGGGTGAAATTCCTTTACACCTTCGGCTCCCAATTGAATGGGACTCTCCAGAGATGTGTCCGTACACAGTTTCGTGTTCTTCTGAACGCCTGATAGTATTACTCCTTCGGCAGAGGACCCTTTCGGCTCTCATTTTTCAGTGTACATCATCCACCAGTATGGTACGGTGCCCCGTACATTTCTCCGTCACCTCTGCGTTGTCTGAATTCCTGCAGAAAAGTGATTTAACCAAATTATACACTAGAATCAAAAAATTGCAATATGACTATGTATATTTGTTTTTCATCGATTTCCTACGTTTTTATTCGTTTTACAGATAAATGCTCATGCAAACGGAGAAATGGATTTCACCGCTTGATTTCAAACATCAGTTCTATTATAATCTATAAGGAACTAACGTTCTTATTGGGAAGATGCAGAAAACGTCCAGCCGTTTCCTACCCGATACAAACAGGAACAGAAATGAATGATAGAGGAGGAAAGAAATGGAACCTTCACAGATTGCAGCACTCATTCCCATCATGAACGGCCCCGCCCGGGGCTGCATGGTGGTTTACGAAGACGGAAGGCGCTGCCGCCGCTTCTGCAGCGTGGAGCGGTATATGAACACCCTGGCCGCCTTCATGGGAAACGACAACCGGGCCTGCCGGAAACTGTTCGACGGGAAACGGGGTACCGGCGTCCTTCTGAACGACGGCAGCATCTTCGTGCAGATCCGCATGGCCGACCGGGTGCCCACCCTGGGCTACGTCCGTCTGGACGCCATCCGCGGCTTCTACACCGGAGACAGCGGCAAATGCGTCCTCCGCCTTTCCGGAGAGGAAGAGCTGGAAACCCGCTGGAAACTGGCCACCGTGGATAAACATATCCGCATGGTACAGAAAATGCTGGAAGGAAGGGAACTGCCGGAGCTATAAGGGGCCGCCATAGGACACGCCCTTTCGGGCGTGAGGGTTGACGGCCCTTCGGGCCGAGGGTTCTCTCGTTCTAAAGTTTGACAGCCACTTCGTGGCTGAGGGTTGTGGTATTGCCCATGGGGCCGCTGCGCGGCCCGGGTTCAAAAGGTGCAGAGGGTTCAAAGGGTTCAAAGGGTTGTGGTATCGCCCTTACGGGCGATGAATATAAAGTCGGCGTTACGCGCTTTCCCGCCGGACACAGTCATTCTGAGCGCCAGCGAAGAATCTTGGTACATGCCGTTTATGAGACAAATGGCAGTAAATACCGGTCGGCGGGAAGGCACCGCTGGCACCACTGGTTATGTAGAAGGGTTGTATAGAAGGGTTAACGGCCCTTCGGGCCGAGGGTTCTCTCGTTCTAAAGTTTGACAGCCGCTGCGCGGCAATGAGTATATATGCCGCCTATCGGCGGCATATAAAATTCATCGCCGCGAAGCGGCGATACCTTCCCCTCTGAACCCTTTGAACCATTTGAACCTTCTGAACCCCCTTGCTATCAGGAATACCGTAAGCACCGTTAATGGCACACATAAAAAGAGCAGCCTTGTGGCTGCTCTTTTTGCATGCTTTTTCAAATCTCAATTATCCCGAAGCGCCCGTTTCAGGATCTTTCCTGTGGCATTCTTCGGCAGGGCATCCATGGGGATGAAGCGGCGGGGAATTTTGTAGCTGGCAATGTTCTTGGACATGTGCTTCCTGATTTTATTTTCATCAAAATCATAGCCATCCTTCATGACCACGTAGGCCCATACCGCCTGGCCGCGGAGGGGGTCCGGATGGCCTACCACAGCACATTCCGCCACGCCTTCCACTTCGTAAATGCAATCCTCCACTTCGCCGGGGTAAATATTTTCCCCGTTCACAATAATCAAATCCTTGATGCGGTCCACAATGTAGATGTACTTGTCGGCATCCATGTAGGCCAGGTCGCCGGTGCGGAGCCAGCCGTCTTCGGAGAGGACCTTTTTCGTTTCCTCCGGCTTATTCCAGTAGCCCTTCATGACATTGGAACCCCGCACCATGAGTTCGCCCACCGTGCCGGGCTCATAGGGGCCGCCGCTTTCGGTGCGGATGTAAGCCTCCACGCCGGGGAGCACGGGGCCGCTGGTGAGGTACTTCGGTTTCGCGCTGGGAAGGACGCAGACCACCGGCGATGCTTCGGTGAGGCCGTAGCCTTCCTGCACGGGATGGCGGAAGCGGAAATAGAAGGCCTGGGCCACGGGCTGGGGAATGGAGGCGCCGCCGGAAATGAAGGTGTGCACCGTTTTCATCACCGAAGGATCGCCCCGCCTTGCCAGCAGATTGTACATAGGCGGCACCATGATGGCAATGGTGACGGAATGTTCCACAATGGTATTGATGATTTCCGTGGGACTCTTGGACCTTAAGATGACAATGGTGGAATGGGCGTAGAGGCCCGCATTCACCACGGTGGTAAGGCCGTAGCAGTGGAACATGGGCAGTACGCAGAGCACCTTGTCTTCCGGTTTGAAGACAATGCGGGAAATGAACTGCTCCACATTGCCCACCAGATTCCGATGGGTCAGCATGGCCCCCTTCGGACTGCCGGTGGTGCCGGAGGTATAGACCAGGGCGCATACGTCGTCTTCCGTAATATCTTCCGGAAACCGGGGCGCTTCGGGGCAGGTATCCTCGGAAGCCTTGAAATCCAGGTCATGGATGTCAATGGAAGGACAGGAGACTTCCAGGGCCGTATCCGTCACCAGAAGCGTGGCGCCGGCGTCTTTGATAATGTAGTCCACTTCCCGGTCCACCAGGGAATTGTTCACCGGAATGATGATGGCCCCCAGGCTTACCACAGCCAGATAGACATACACAAATTCCGGCCGGTTGGCGGAATACAGGGCCACCCGGTCGCCCCTGCCTACACCCATATGATACAGGCAGTTCCGATAGCGGCGAAGCTCCTCTTCCATTTCTCCATAGGTTACCCTGGATTCTCCCTCAAACACCGCATGGGCAGGGTCTGCTCCTTTTATAATTTCATGTAAAAACATTTCGCACCTCTCTAACTGATAACAGTACCATTTTAGCAAAAAAATAGAATTCTTTCAAATTTCCGCCCTGTTCTTGGGAAAGGAGAGAGTACGGCGCCGCGGAGCGGCCCGGGTTCAGAGGGTGGTGGTATCGCCGCTTCGCGGCGATGAGTATGAAATCAGCGTTACGGGAATGCCTTCCCGCCCAGCATCGTCATTCTGAGCGGCAGCGAAGAATCTCGGTATACTGCACATTTAGGACAGTGCTAATAAATACCAGTCGGCGGGAAGGCATGGTTAAGCTGAATCCCCGAGCACAGGAGAGTTCAGAGGGGAGGGTTCTCGGCCCTTCGGGCCGAAGGTTATGGCCCACTAAAGGGGAAACGACTCACTACATTTTGTGCGTCGCTTCGCTCCTTCATCCTCTGCTGTCACTGACTCACTGGATTTTCGGGGCGCTGTCGCTTCCCTACAAATCCAGTTCGCATAGTGCAAAATGTGTTCGCTGTGCACCGCCTGCAGCGGCGGGTTGTGTAGAAGGGGGCGACGGCCCTGTCGGGCCGAGGGTGGTGGTATCGCCCAAGGGGCCGCTGCGCGGCCGGGTTCAGAGGGTGATGGTACCGCCGCTTCGCGGCGATGAATATATATGCCGCCTATCGGCGGCAAAAACCTTTACAACCGCGCCTGCGGCGCGTGGAAATGCACCCCTTTTGGTGCTAACGCACCACCTTTCCCCCGGAGGGGGAACTTTACTCTCCACTCAGCTTTTGTACTCATAAGTACCACAATGCAGCACCATCAGAATCCCCCCCACCAGGATGGCAAGCGAACGTGATTTATAAGGGAGCGCAGCGACTTGAAAATCACGTGAGACGCTTTACCGTGAAGCAGACGCCGCCGCAGGCGGCTATATACTCATCGCCCGACAGGGCGATACCACCACCCTTTGAACCATTTGAACCATTTGAGTCGAGTAGACGGAATCAGATTACTCTGTCCGCCCCTCACAGAACCGTACTTGCAGTTTTCCCGCATACGGCTCTTA
>NZ_UPZP01000039.1 GCF_900538805.1 uncultured Dialister sp. | reverse complement strand
GCGAGCTATTTAAGGAGACTGATGACGAAGCATTGGATAAAAATACATATGAAATTCGATTCTGCGAATTAATCAGTACTTCCCTAGTATGTAACAATATCTGTCCCACTGACGCCATGTACCGAGATCCTTCGCTTCGCTCAGGATGACAAGTGGGCGGCGGGGGCGCCTGGGGTATTCGGGCTCTTTCGAAATGACAGGGGCGCGAGGTGTCTGTCCGGCCAACGGACAGGGGCATCATTTCATCAAAGCCTTTTTCATGCGGAGAGAAGATTATAAAGGAGGATGTAATGGATACAAAACTTGAAAAATATATTTCCCATCTCCAAGGAGTGGTGCAGATTCCCACAGTTTCTTCGGTAAATGATGAACACACTGACTGGTCCCAGTTTGACCGCCTTCACCAGTACATGCAGGAAGCCTGGCCTTTGATTTTTGAAAAACTCTCTCTCACCCGAATCGGAAAGGCCAGTCTTCTTTTTCATTGGAAATCGGACCATCCGAAGAAGGATCCTGTGCTGTTCATGGCCCATCAGGACGTGGTGCCTGCTATTCATGAGGAGCAGTGGAGCCACCCACCCTTTGGGGGAGAAGTGGAGGAAGGCTGTCTCTGGGGAAGGGGCGCCGAAGATTGTAAGTCCGTGCTCACTGCGGAAATGGATGGGGTGGAGGAACTCTTGGAAGAGGGCTTTTCGCCGGATTTCGACATTTACCTTTCCTTTGGCCACAATGAGGAGGTACAGTGCTCACCGGACAAAAAGGGCTCCGTTTTGACTGCTGCCTACCTGAAGGAGCAGGGGGTCCATCTGGCCTGCCTTTTTGATGAAGGGGGCAATGTGGAGGAAGGGAAAGAGGGAGAGCCGCCGCTGGCCCTGGTGGGCATGGCAGAAAAGGCGCCCAATGAATTTGTACTCTACAAGGACGGCGCCGGCGGTCATGCCAGCAAGCCCGGCCGGGGCACCGTGCTGGGTGATGTGGCAAGGGCCATGGCGGCTGTGGAAGCCCACCCCATGCCCTATAGGCTTACGCCACTGGTGAAAGCCCATTTGAAAGCTGTGGCGCCGCTGCAGGAAGAGCCGGGAAAATCTATCGTAAGCCATCCGAAGAGGAACTGGAAGAAACTGGTGAAGCTGGCAGAAAGTGACAGAATCCTGGATGCCCTTCTCCATACCACCTTCGCCGTTACCATGGCAGAAGGCAGCAGCCAGGCCAATGTGCTTCCTTCCCATGCGGAAGCCACCATGAGTGTCCGCATCCTCCAGGGGGATACGGTGGATTCTGTAACCAGATATCTGGAATCCATCATGCCCGACGGCGTGAAGGTGAAGGCATCTTACGCCGAAAATCCTCATCCGGAAGGAGATGTGAAAGGGGACATGTTCAAGCTCCTTTCTGAAACTATTCATGAAGTCTATGGCAAAGATACGGTGATTGCGCCGAACCTCATGCTGGGTGCCACAGACTCCAGAAATTATGCGGATGTCTGCGACCATATTTACCGATTCACAGGAAGGGTGAGGACTGCCCGCTGGGGCGAAGCTCATCAGGTGGATGAAAAGATGCCGGTTGACAAGCTGGACAGGCCGGTGAAATTTATAAAAACCTTCCTTACGAATTACGGAAAACAATAAGATCCGGAAGATTTCCTGCACAAAAGGCAGCAAAAGGGGCTGTGAAAAAATGATTGAACATTTTTTCACAGCCCCTGCTTTTTTATAGGCTCAGTTTATCAGGCGTTTTCTTCCCCGTTTCCTTTTCATAATCGTCAAGGTTGATTTTGCTTTCAGAGCCCAGGGACAGGGCCTTATTGTAGTACCATTCCTTGAAATCCAGCTCCTGCATATAGAAGAGGAGCTGGTCGATCTGGTCCTGTACAAACTGCCGCTGCTCCCGGATGAGGGCCTGCCTTTCTTTGAGGCTGGTATCACCCTGGAGCGTGAGCTTTGCATATTCGCGGATACGTTTGATGGGCATGCCCGTATTCTTCAGGCAGGTGAGCAGGTGAAACCAGCGGATATCCGTATCGGTGAAAAGGCGGATGCCGTTTTTCCTTTCCACCCGGGGGAGAAGCCCTTCCTTGTCATAATAGCGGATGGTGGAGGGGCTGATTCCTGTAAGCTTGGAAACCTGTGAAATTGTGTAAGCCATCTATTTCTCCTTTCTCCGGAAAAGCACTGTGCGCTCAGAATTAAATCTTTATTCTGCCTCCATTATAATTCTTAAAGCTCACTTTATGTCAAGAAAATGGAAGAAAAGAGGAAACGAAGGGGATTTTATTTCCTCTTTTGTGGTAAAATAGTCCAATATGACAGGAGGAAACCATGTATCAGAAACCGAAAATCGGATCGATAGAGTTAGACGGCTGGGCTGTGCTGGCCCCCATGGCAGGGGTGAGCGACCTGGCCTACCGGGTCATTGCCCGCCGCATGGGAGCTGCCATGACCACGGCGGAAATGGTGAGCGCCAAAGGGCTCTATTATAAAAATGAAAAAACAAGGGACATGCTGAAGATCGACCCCGGTGAGCATCCGGTGGCTCTTCAGCTCTTCGGCAGTGAACCGGACATTATGGCGCTGGGGGCAAAGGAAATGGAAAAGGCGGGCGCTGACATCATCGATATCAACATGGGCTGCCCCATGCAGAAGGTGGTCAAAAACGGCGACGGCTCCGCCCTTATGAAGAATGTCCCCCTGGCAGCGGCAGTGGTGAAAGCCATGGCAGAAGCGGTCCACGTCCCGGTGACCGTGAAAATGCGGCTTGGCTGGTCTCGGGAAACGGAAAACTGCGTGGAGCTGGCAAAGGCGGTGGAAGAAGCAGGCGCCGCCGCCATCACTGTCCATGGCCGCACCAGGGAAGATTTCTACACCGGCTGTGCGGACTGGGAAAAAATCGGCGAAGTGGTGGAGGCTGTCCACATTCCGGTCTTTGGAAACGGCGACGTGGTGGACGGACCGACGGCCGCAAGGCTGATGAAAGAAACGGGATGCGCCGGCGTGGCCATCGGCCGTGCCGCCTGGGGCAATCCCTGGGTCTTTGAAAGGGTAAATACCTATCTGGAAACGGGAACTATCCTTCCGCCGCCTACCAATGAAATGCGCATCGCCATGGCCCGAGAGCACCTCCATGGTCTGGTGGAAGAAAAGGGGGAACGGGTGGCGGTCAAAGAAATGCGTGCCCACGCCAGCCGCTACTTCCACGGCCTCCCCGAAGCCGCCTCCCTCAGAAGAGAAATCATGAAGGCACTGACTGAAGAAGAATTCAACCGCCTGCTGGATGCCTATGTGGAAGAAAGAAGTAAGTGGAAACCCGATAAAAGCTGGATGGCAGCATTTTGACTGCCCGGGAGGAGAAGACAGAAGGTAGAAGATGGAAGGTAGAAGGTAGTTTCCTATAGGTAAGAAACGCCATTGTGACAAGCCGGCCAGGAAACCCTTCGCCAACAGTTTCCTATAGCGATGAAACACAGTGGCGCCATGTCGGCCTGGAAACCTTTCGCGACCAGTTTCTTGTCGGAAAGAAACACAATGGTGTCATGTCGAATAGGAAACTCTTCGCCAACAGTTTCCTGCATGCAAGAAGCGCCATTGTATCAAGTCGAGTAGGAAACCTACTCATCCATAAATATAAGAGTAAAAATAGAAAAACATGAGATGAAACCAATAAAGAGCTGAACTTTCCGTTATAATTAAGAAAAGCCTGCAGCAATGGGGTTTTGCGGTATTAAAATTTATTGACAAGGGAAAATGGAAATATTAGAATAATTAAGGAACGTAAGCAATAAGATGTTGGGTAGTGCAGGCTTGTGCATAGAAAGCGCAGGCTTTTTTATCTCAAACGGGAGAGGAGCGGCCATGTCTGCTGAAAGGATTTTTATTTCCGAAGGCGCAGGAAAGGAAGAGTATATCTTCTGTTCGACTGCCTCTCTTTTTGCTGGTACGTTGTATCTGTTTGGCATGAATACTCCTTTTGCGGGAATTGTCTGACCATGGGTCACTTTTCTGCAAGGGGAGATTTTTTTTGGGAGAAGGGTCCCAGAAAAGGGAGGAAATGAACAATGCATGTTGGAATTGTGATGGGCAGTGATTCCGATTTACCGGTCATGAAGAAGGCTTTTGCCATTCTTGATGATTTTGGCGTGACCTATGACGTAACCATTGCTTCTGCTCACAGAACGCCGAAGAAGCTGGCTGATTTTGTGGCAGCAGAGGAAAAGAAGGGGGTAGGCGCATTCATCGCCGGCGCCGGCATGGCAGCGGCACTGCCGGGCGTGGTGGCCAGCTTGACGCTGAAACCGGTGATCGGGGTGCCTCTTTCCGGTGCCAAACTGGACGGCATGGATGCCCTGTTTTCTATCGTGCAGATGCCTTCCGGAATTCCGGTGGCCACGGTAGCCATTGACGGCACAAAGAATGCTGCTTTCCTGGCTGTGGAAATCGGTGCGGTTTCCGATAAGGCTCTCTATGAAAAGTACAAGGCCTATCGCGAAAAAGCAGCAGAGGAAATCTACGCCAAAGATGAAAAGCTGCAGGCTTCCCTGGGAAAGTAAAAACTTTATTTGAATTTTCATTTCATAATGACTTTGGCAATGAATCTTATATTTTTAAAGGAGAAAAACAATGAAAGAATACAAACCATTCAAATCCGGTAAAGTCCGCGAACTCTACGATCTGGGCGACAGCCTTGTCATGGTATGCACCGACCGTATTTCCGCTTTTGATAATATCCTGAAGTGCCCCATTCCTGAAAAAGGTGTGGTACTGAACCGTATGTCCAAGTTCTGGTTCGATTTCACAAAGGATATCGTTCCGAACCACATGATTTCCATCGATACCAAGGATATGCCGGAATTCTTCCAGACAAAGGAATTCGAAGGCCGCTCCATGAAGACCATGAAGCTCAACATGATTCCGGTGGAATGCATTGTCCGCGGCTACATCACCGGATCCGGCTGGGAAGGCTACCAGAAGGACGGCAAGGTCTGCGGCATCAAGCTGCCGGAAGGTCTGAAGGAATGCCAGAAGCTGCCGCATCCGATTTTCACTCCTTCCACCAAGGCACCGGTAGGAGAACATGACCAGAATATTTCCATGGAAGAAGGGGAAGCCTGGGTTAATAAGTTCTTCCCTGGAAAAGGCAGGGAATATATGGAAAAGCTGTCCGAACTGACCCTTGCTCTTTACAACAAGTGCGCTGACTATGCCCTGGAAAGAGGCATTATCATTGCGGACACGAAGTTTGAATTCGGACTGGATGAAAATGGAAATATTGTACTGGGCGATGAAATGCTGACTCCCGATAACTCCCGCTTCTGGCCGGCAAAGGGCTACGAAGCAGGCCACGGCCAGCCTTCCTATGACAAGCAGTTTGTCCGTGACTACCTGAAGGCTCATCCAGGAGATACGGTGCCCCAGGATATCATCGACAAGACCATCGGCATTTACAAGGAAGCCTATGAACTTCTTACCGGTGAAAAATTCTAAAAGAAATGACGGACGGCACTATGCCTCAATGGGGTGGCACGGTTCTGTCCCATGCGGAAAAGCCCCAGAAGACCGATGGGTCTGAATTATAAGAAAGTCAGGAGAATTCCGTAATGTATAAAAGTATGGATGTATATGATGACAAGCCGCATGAAGAGTGCGGAGTGTTTGGTATTTTTGACCGGGATCTGTCTGCGGTACATGAAACCTACTACGGTATCTTTGCCCTGCAGCACCGGGGCCAGGAAAGTGCGGGCATTACCGTTTCTGATGGAAAAACCATGGAAACCTTCCGCGGCATGGGCCTGGTGACGGAGGTATTCCACAATCTGCCGGAAAAGGAAGGCCACATCGGCATCGGCCATGTGCGCTATTCCACCACAGGTTCCTCTATTCCGGTAAACGTGCAGCCCCTGCAGGCTGACAGCATTGACGGCCCCATGGCACTGGCTCACAACGGGAACCTGGTGAACACGAAGAATCTGCGACGCCGCCTCCTTCTGGAAGGCTCCACTTTCTCCACCACCATGGATACGGAAGTCATTATTAAGCTGCTGGCCAGAAGCCGCCGGGCTACGGAAGAGGAAAAATTCAAGGAGCTCATGGATGAAATCCACGGTGCCTATGCCATCGTGGCCTGCACCAATGACGCCATCTACGGCTGCCGGGATCCCTTCGGCTACCGCCCCCTGGTGCTGGGAAAGACGGAGCACGGATGGGTGCTGGCTTCGGAAACGCCGGCACTGGATGCCATTGATGCGGAATTTGTAAGAGATGTACTGCCCGGCGAAATCGTCACCATCGATGACAAGGGCGTCCGTTCCACCATGTACTGCCCTGTGGACAGCCACCGCCACGGCATCTGCTCCTTTGAATACATTTATTTCGCCCGCCCCGATTCCATCATGAACGGCCAGGACATTTACCAGGCCCGCTTGAACATGGGCAGGAAGCTCTGGGAAGAAACCCACTATGAAGGCGATGTGGTGATGAGCGTGCCGGACTCCGGCAACGTGGCAGCCCTGGGTTATTCCGCTGCTTCCGGCATTCCCTTCGTGGAAGGGCTTTTGAAGAATAAATACATGGGCCGCACCTTTATCCAGCCGGGACAGAAGAAGAGAGAAAGGGCGGTGCGCATGAAGCTGAACCCCATCCGCATGAACGTGGAAGGTAAGCGCATCATCCTGGTGGACGATTCCATTGTCCGCGGCACTACCAGCGGCATTATTATCAACCTTCTGAAAAATGCAGGAGCCAAGGAAATCAAGCTGTGCATCAGCTCGCCGCCTGTACGGTATCCCTGCTTCTTCGGCATCGATACGGCCGAAAGAAAGCAGCTGATTGCCGCCAAGTATTCCACCGAAGAAATTTGCAAAATGATCGGCGCCGATTCTCTTCATTACCTGTCCCAGAAGGGACTGGCGGAATCGATTTCCGAAATTAAGGCATCGGACATGTGCTTTGCCTGCTTCGACGGCGTGTATCCGGAAAAGGTACCCCACGACGGCTTGGGCAGCATGGAAGATGAAGAATAGGGAGGAACCATGAGCGAAAAGAAAAAAGGCTTAACCTATGCGGAAGCCGGTGTAGATATTGACGCCGGTGAAAGAGAAGTGGAACTGATTAAGAAATCAGTACAGGCTACCTATACCCGTGGCGTCATGGGCGATATCGGCGGTTTCGGCGGCCTTTTCCGTCTGAAGGACGAATTATCGGAGGATCCCATCCTCGTTTCCGGTACCGACGGCGTAGGCACGAAGCTGCGCCTGGCCATCGAAATGGGTATTCATGATACCATCGGCCAGGACTGCGTGGCCATGAGCGTAAACGATGTGCTGGTACAGGGTGCAAGGCCCCTCTTCTTCCTGGACTACATTGCCACCGGCAAGCTGGAACCGGAGCTGATGGCGGAAATCGTGAAGGGCGTGGCCAATGCGTGCATTGAGTCCGGCTGCGCCCTCCTGGGCGGCGAAACGGCGGAAATGGCCGGCTTCTATGCCAAAGGGGACTACGATGTGGCCGGCTTTGCCGTAGGCATTGTGGACAGAAAAGACCTCATCACCGGTGAAGATATTGCAGTGGGCGACGTCATTCTGGGCCTTCCGTCCACCGGCGTTCACTCCAACGGCTATTCCCTGGTGCGCCGTATTATTAAAGACAACGGCCTTTCCCTGGATAAGGTGTATGGAGATATGGACAAGCCCCTGGGCGAAGTCCTCCTCACTCCTACCCGCCTCTATCCGAGACCTGTGATTCCAGTGCTGAAGGGCACCAAGGTGAACGGTATGGTCCATATCACCGGCGGCGGTTTCTATGACAACATTCCAAGAGTGCTGCCAAAGGGGACCAGGGCTGTGCTGGATGCGGAAAAGTGGCCGCTCCTTCCGATTTTCCCATTCCTCATGAAAGAAGGGGGCGTGGAACCCCGGGAAATGTACCGCACCTATAACTGCGGCCTGGGTATGCTCCTCATCATGGACAGAGAAAATGCGGAAAAAGCAAAGGAAATCCTGAAATCCATCAATGAACCGGTTTACGAAGTCGGTGAAATCACCGAAGGAAACCAGGATGTAGTTGTGACAGGTGGTCTTTTCAATGAGTAAGAAGAGAATTCTGATTTTCGCATCGGGCAGAGGTTCCAATGCAGAAGCCATCCATGAAGCCACCGTAGACGGCAGAGTGAATGGCACCGTGGTGGGAGTCATCTGTGATCATGCCGATGCCCAGGTGCTGAAAAGGGCAGAGCGCTGGCAGGTCCCTTCCACGGTACTGGAACTGAAATCCTTTGAAAATAAGGCGGCCTTCAATGATGCCATTCTGGAAGCAGCCAAGTCCTATCATCCGGACCTCATCTGCCTGGCAGGATACATGAGAATCTGCGGTGAAAACCTGATTCACGCATTCCCGAACCGGATTATTAATATCCATCCTGCCCTGCTTCCCAGTTTCCGCGGACTTCATGCCCAGCGGCAGGCTGTGGAAGCGGGCGTGAAGGTGGCAGGATGCACCGTTCATTTCGTAGGCACCGGACTGGACGACGGCCCCATCATTACCCAGGTGGCCGTACCGGTGTATGATGACGATACAGAGGACACCCTGGCAGACCGCATCCTCCAGCAGGAACATCCGGCCTACGTGAGGGCAGTCACCGCCTTCTGTGCAGACAAACTCCACATTGACGGTCATCATGTGAGCGGTATGCACAGCAATCCTGAAAAATAAGCTCCATTTGATCCGTTTCATATCAATCCAATTTAATTTCAAAGGGGGAGTCAAACATGGCAGTTAAAAGAGCCCTGATCAGTGTATCTGACAAGACCGGGGTAGTAGAATTTGCAAAGGGACTTCATGAACTGGGTGTGGAAATCATTTCCACCGGCGGCACCATGAAGGCCATTGCAGCAGCAGGCATTCCGGTAAAATCTGTTTCCGAAGTCACCGGATTTCCGGAAATGATGGATGGCCGTGTGAAAACACTGCATCCCATGATTCACGGCGGCATCCTGGCTATCCGTGACAATCCGGACCATGTGAAGGCCATGAAGGAACACGGCATCAAAGGCATCGACCTGGTGGCTGTCAACCTTTATCCCTTCCGTGAAACCATTGCCAAACCGAATGTGACCAGAGCAGAAGCCATCGAAAATATCGATATCGGCGGCCCCTCCATGGTTCGTGCGGCAGCAAAGAACTACAAATACGTTACCATCGTAGTGGATCCTTCCCAGTACGGTGAAATCCTGGAAAGAATCAAGAATGATACGCTGGATGAAGATTTCCGCCTGAAACTTTCCAGAAAAGCATTCCTCCATACCGGCCTCTACGACTGCGCCATTGCAGACTACCTCACCAAAGAAGTGGACGGTGACAAGGATGGCCTGCCTGATGTTTACTGCAAAGCCTTCGTCAAACTTCAGGACCTCCGCTACGGTGAAAATCCGCACCAGAAAGCTGCGTTCTACAAGGATCCCGAAGCCAAAGGCGGCATTGCAGCAGCTAAACAGCTGCATGGCAAAGAACTGTCCTACAACAACATTGTGGACATGGAAGCTGCCTGGGACCTGGTCTGCGAATGGGGCAAAGAACAGCCGGCCTGCGTCATTATCAAACACACCAACCCCTGCGGTGCAGCCCTTGGCAAAGATGCTCTGGATGCTTTCCAGCGGGCCTTCAATGCAGACAGCAAATCCGCCTTCGGCGGTATTGTGGCCATGAACCAGGTCTGCGACAAAGCAGCGGCAGAAGCCATGAAACCGATTTTCTTTGAAGTGGTGATGGCTCCGAAATTCAGTGAGGAAGCCCTGGATATCCTGGAAACCAAGAAAAATATCCGCCTCATCGAAGTACCGGCAGCCTTCAAAGAAGAACTGCAGCTCCATAAAGTATCCGGCGGCCTTCTGGTACAGACACCCGATAACAGCGCTGAAACAAGAAAAGACTGCAAAGTGGTCACCAAGAGAGCTCCTACGGAAGAAGAATGGCAGGCCATGGAATTTGCATGGAAGATTGTAAAACACGTGAAATCCAATGCCATCGTCCTCACCGGCAAAGATGTAACCTACGGCGTAGGCGCCGGTCAGATGAACCGCGTAGGCTCCGCCGACATTGCCATTGCAGAAGCCGGCGAAAAGGCAAAGGGCTCCGTCATGAGCTCCGACGCCTTCTTCCCCTTCGGCGATACCATCGAAGCAGCAGGCAAAGCAGGCGTTACCGCAGTTATCCAGCCCGGCGGCTCCATCAGGGATCAGGAATCCATTGACATGGCCAACAAGTACGGCATTGCCATGGTATTCACCGGACATCGTCATTTCCGTCACAGTTAAGAGAGGTTTTTTCCATGAAGGTATTAGTCATTGGCAGCGGCGGCAGGGAACATGCCCTGCTGTGGCGGCTGGCACAGAGCCCTTCCGTCACGGAAGTCTATGCCATTCCCGGGAATGACGGCATGAGCGACGTGGCTCACCTCATTCCGGTGAAGGGACATGAGGACATCCTGGATTTTGCTAAATTGATGGAAGTGGATCTCACCGTAGCCGGACCGGAAACAGTTCTCACCGAAGGTTTGGCAGATGAATTCGAAGCACAGGGACTTCCCTTCTTCGGCCCCTCCAAAGCGGCAGCCCGCATTGAAGGATCCAAAGGATTTGCCAAGGACCTGATGAAAAAATACGGCATTCCCACAGCAGCCTATGAAGTCTTTACTGACGAAGACAAAGCAGTGGAATACCTGAAAAACAACAAGAAATATCCCATTGTCATCAAAGCCGACGGCCTGGCAGCAGGCAAAGGCGTCATCATTGCCCAGAATGAAGAAGAGGCAGTGAGTACAGTGAAAGACATGCTGGAAGGCCACAGCTTCGGCGGCGCCGGACGGTCCGTGGTTATCGAAGAATTCATGGAAGGAGAAGAGGCATCGGTCCTCTGTTTCTGCGATGGCACCCACGTGGTGCCCATGGTTTCCTCCCAGGACCATAAAAGAATCTTCGACAACGACGAAGGCCCCAACACCGGCGGCATGGGCACCTATGCACCGGCTCCCGTAATGACCGACGAAATGATGGACGAAGTGAAAGTCAAAATTCTCCGTCCCATTGTGGCAGCCATGAAAAAAGAAGGATACCCCTTCAAAGGCTGCCTCTACGCTGGCCTCATGATTACCGACGAAGGTCCGAAGGTAGTGGAATTCAACTGCCGCTTCGGCGATCCCGAAACGGAAGCGGTGCTGCCCCTCTTTGACGGCGACCTGGCCCAGGTCATGCTGGAATGCGTCCACGGAAACCTGAAAAAGGAAGACGTGAAATGGAAAAAAGGCTGTGCCGTAGACGTAGTCATGGCCTCTGAAGGCTATCCCGCTTCCCACTCCTCCGGCGAAGTCATCTCCGGACTGGGCGATGCGAAAAAAGCAGGCTGCATCGTATTCCATGCAGGCACCGTAAAGAAAAACGGTGAATACGTAGTCAACGGCGGCCGCGTCCTCAACGTGGTGGCTTTGGCCCCCACACTGGAAGAAGCGAAAGCCAAAGCCTATAAAGGCGTTTCCAAAATCCACTGGCAGGGCGTGCAGTACCGCCATGACATTGCGGACAAAGGAATCAGACATCTGAAAAATAAGGAATAACAAAAAGCGGAGCCATGGGGCTCCGCTTTTTTGTGGTCCGCCTGAACGTCGTCATACCTCCCCATAGTGCCATGCCGCACAGGAAACCATACGCAAAAAGTTTCCTGTCGGTATGTATAGCAATGGCGTCATGTCGACCAGGAAACCCTTCGCAGATAGTTTCCTGCCGGCAAGAAACACAATGGTGCCATGACGACCAGGAAACCCTTCGCAAATAGTTTCCTGTCGCAATGAAACACAGTGTTGCTATGCCGAATAGGAAACCATTCGCAAATAGTTTCCTGCCGATAAGAAACACAGTAGTGCCATGTCGAGTAGGAAACTATCCGCAAACAGTTTCCTGTCGCATTGAAACACAATGGTGCCATGACGAACAGGAAACCTTCCGCGAATAGTTTCCTGCCGGCAAGAAACACAGTAGTGCCATGTCGAGTAGGAAACTATCCGCAAACAGTTTCCTGTCGCATTGAAACACAATGGCGTCAAGTCGAATAGGAAACCCTTCGCAAAAAGTTTCCTGTCGCAATGAAACACAGTGTTGCTATGCCGAATAGGAAACCTTTCGCGAACAGTTTCCTGTCGGCAAGAAACACGGTGGTGCCAAGTCGACCAGGAAACCTTTCGCAAACAGTTTCCTGCCGGTAAGAAACACAATGGTGCAACGTCGACCAGGAAACCCTTCGCAGAAAGTTTCCTGCCGGTAAGAAACACAGTGTTGCCATGCCGAGTAGGAAATCAATTGCTCAATTCGAATATATTATGCCTACTTTGCATAGCATTTTACTCTAACCATGAGTCTGGGTTATAATACTAAATATTATAAAATTTCAATGTGATTCATACATTTCCGGAAAGGAGTTTCATTATGGCAATCAGAATCGGCATTATGGGGTACGGCAATATTGGCAAAGGCGTGGAAACCGCCCTGGCAGACAATGGGGATATGGAACTGGCAGTGGTTTTTACCAGAAGAAATCCGGCGGACGTGAAAATCAATACCCCCGGTGTACCGGTGGTTTCTGTGGAGGATGCGGAAAAATGGAAGGATAAGGTGGATGTGCTGGTGCTGGCCGGCGGCTCTGCCACAGACCTTCCGGAACAGACACCGGCCTATGCGTCTATGTTCAATGTGATTGATACCTTTGATACCCACGCCCACATTCCCCAGCACTTTGAAAAGGTGGATGAAGCAGCTAAATCCCATGGCAAAGCGGCCATAATTTCCGTTGGCTGGGATCCCGGTCTCTTCTCCCTGGCCCGCCTCTTCGGCCATGTCATCCTGCCGGACGGAAAAGACTACACCTTTTGGGGCAGAGGTGTTTCCCAGGGCCACTCCGATGCCATCCGCCGCGTGCCCGGTGTGAAGGACGGCAAGCAGTACACCTGCCCCGTAGAGAGCGCTCTGGAATCCGTAAGAAACGGAGAGAATCCGGACCTTACCACCAGGGAAATGCATACCAGGGAATGCTATGTGGTGGCAGAAGAAGGGGCGGACAAAGGGGCCATTGAAAATGCCATCAAAACTATGCCCAACTACTTTGCCGATTATGACACCACCGTCCATTTCATTTCCGAAGAAGAACTGAAAGAAAAACACGGAGGCCTGGCCCATGGGGGCTTTGTATTCCGCAGCGGCAGGACCGGCGCCCATAAGGAACATGCCCATGTCATGGAGTATCGGCTGAAGCTGGATTCCAATCCCGAATTCACCACCCACGTGGTCCTTGCCTACGCAAGAGCCCTTTACCGCTTTGTCCAGGAAGGAAAGAAAGGCTGCTTCACCGTATTCGACGTGCCGCCGGCCTACCTTTCCCCGCTCTCCGGCAAAGAACTCCGGGCCCAGGTACTTTGATGAAATGGGAGCTGCGGCTTTTCTCAAATTTTGACATTTCCTTTCATTTACTATATAATGGGTTCGACCATCCGGGGATGTACCGGTTTCGACAGAAGATTCTGGGTCATAAACAGCGAGTCGGGATTCCATCTACCCCGTTAAACGGTGGAAAAACTTAAACGCAAAACGTGATTTTGCTTTAGCAGCCTAATCTGCTAATGTCCCCTGACGTTTTCCTATGACTTCAGGCTGACATCAACCAATAGGATACCGGCGAAGGAGGTTCGGGACTTCAAAGGGAAACTCATTCCGAAATCGGCAAAGGCAGTTTGTTCCTGTACGATACTTTGCTTAAATCTCAAACAGTAACTGCACTCGGAGAAGTTTATGGGACAGGCTTTTTGGACAGGGGTTCGACTCCCCTCATCTCCACCAGAATTAAAAGGGATCACCATGTGGTCCCTTTTTGTATGCAGAAAGTATATATTGACAAATTTAAATATATAGAATATAATGAATACATAGAAATCAAGACAGCAATTTTACAAACAATAAGGAGTGTATGCATATGATGGCACCGATTACAGGTACTGCAAATATTGATAAAGTTCTCACTGAAGGTGACGTGATTCTGGGATTTTCCGCTCCCTGGTGCGGCTACTGCAGAAGGCTTCGCCCCATGGTGGAAAAGCTTTCCGGAGAAATTGAAACTCCCATTTATGGTATCAATGTGGATGAAGATGAGGAAATCGCTAAGCGGTATGAAGTGGAAACCATTCCTACCCTCATTTATTTCCATGACGGCAAACCGGTGAACCGGATTATCGGTTATGGCAATGTGGATTATAATGATTTGAAGTCCTTTGTGGAAAAAGCTTCTGAATAATACAGAAATCATGGGAAGGAGTCCATCAGGGCTCCTTTTTTGTGCCCTTTTGCGGATTTCAGGGGGCATGAGGACCTGGGACGTGGTACAATGAAAGAAAAGACGAAGGGAAGTGGAAATGTGGGCACCGAGGCCTTGAATCTATCGAAAAAGGAGCTGCTCAATCTGGGAGAGCAGTATCTGAAAATCAGGAACTATGATAATGCCATGAAATATTTGTCCCGGGCCGTGCTGCAGGGAAGCAGCAGGGCGGGGACGAAGCTCTTTGAGCTGGCAAAGGCTTTCTATAAGAAGCAGGATTTCGGGCCTGCATTTCGCGCATTCCAGCTGCTGGCGGACAAGGGGCATGGGGAGAGCTCCCTGTACTTGGGAAAAATGTATGAACGGGGGCTTGGGGTGAAGGCCAGTCTGCAGAAATCCTTTGACTGTTATGCTGTTGCTTATCAGCAGGGGATACCCATGGGTGCCTATCTGGCAGGGAAGCTTATGACCACCGACGCTCTCCGCTCCGAAGAGGTGCGGGATATTGCCATAAGCTGGTTCCGGGAAGCCATTGCCGGCGGCGTGTATGAATCCTATGCGGCCATTGGGAAACTGTATATGGAAGATGGGTGGAGGGCCCAGCCGGGAGACCCGCCTAAGAGCAACAAAACGGCCCTGTCCTGGTTTCTGAGAGGCGCAGTCCGGGGCGATAATCTGTCCCGGGAAATGGCGGGAGACTTTTTCATCACCGGCACCGGAACTGCTCAGGACATAAGGCGGGGCATGGAGCTCTATACCCAGGCCTTCCATGACGGCAGCGTGTCTGTGTGCTTCAAGCTGGGGGACTTGTATTCCAATGGACGATATGTCCATAAAAATCTGGATTTGTCCATTGCCTGGTACCTGAAGGCCTATGAAAGGGGCGATGTCCGGGGGAAATACTATGCAGGTCATATTTCCTTCCTGGCAGGAAAGGTGTATCCCGCGCTCCCTGAAGGAACGGAGGAAAAGAAGAAGGCGCTGCAGTATCTGGAACAGGCGGCGTCTTTAGGCTACGGCGATGCTTTTGAAATACTGGCGGATATTTCCAGGTCCCAGAGAAAGTACAAAGAGTTTGAAGACCGGCTGAAACAGGGGATGAACGCCGGCAGCGACATGTGCCGTGAAAAGCTGATACGGTACTGCTGCAGCCATGCCATGAAGGTGATGAAAGGCATGCATCATTTCCCCTGGTCCGCAGAAGGAACAAGAGTGGACTTGGAATTCCAGGATATGGAAAAGCTGAAGGAAACAGCAGCATGGTATAAGAAGGCAGCGGCAGCAGGAGACGCGGATTCCTGGGCCATGCTGGCAAGATTTTATTTCTTCTATGGCGATATTCTCGGTATCAAAGAAAAAGATTTTACCAAAGCCGCCCGGCAGGGGAAGCCATCCCGTATTATTAATACGGAAAAGCTTTTATGGAGGTACTATGCAGAGCCCCAGACGGTGCAGGGCGGAGTGTTTCATAAAGAAAATCCTAAAAAGGCCTTCCAGCTGGCCCATCAGCTGGCAAGAAACGGATATATTGAATTTTTTAAAGTCCTTTCTTCCTATTATAGCCGGGGATACGGGACAAAGGAGAACAGCCGCATGGCTGATTATTGGGCGGGGAAAGCCCGCAGTGAATGGGGGAAATAGTCATGGAATTGTCAAAGTACCTGGATCAGGTGAGAAAATTAAATCCGCTGGTCCATCATATTACCAACTACGTCACGGTGAATGACTGCGCCAATGCATGCCTTGCCATTGGTGCATCGCCGGTCATGTCCGATTCCATTGATGAAGTGGGGGATATGGCGGCCATATCCTCTGCCCTGGTGCTGAATATCGGCACATTAAATGTGAGCAAGGTGGAATCCATGATAGAAGCAGGCCGCAGTGCCAATGCAAAGGGTATCCCCGTGGTCTTTGACCCGGTGGGCGCAGGGGCCACTCCCTTCCGGAACCGTATGGCCGCGGAAATCATGAGCCATGTGTCCATGTCCGTTATTCGGGGGAACATGTCGGAAATCCTTTCCCTCGGCGGAGAGGACATCCACACCAAGGGCGTGGATTCCGGTGCTGTGGTGGAAATGAAGGACGCAGAGGCTCTGGCATCCCATTTGGCTGAAAAATGGAAGGCCGTGGTGGTCATCAGCGGCGCCTCCGATATTGTGACCGATGGAAAACGAAAGGCCCTTATCCATAACGGCTGCCCCGAGATGTCCCTCATTACAGGCTCCGGCTGCATGTGCACCACACTGATTGGTGCTTTCTGCGGAGCTAATAAGAATGATCCCTTTGGAAGCGCTGCAGCGGCCATGGCAGCCATGGGGCTGGCTGGGGAAAATGCCTGGAAGAAATGGGGCAGCCAGGGGCTGGGCCATTTCCATATGGGAATCCTGGATGAACTGGGACAGATGACAGGGGACAGTCTGGATAAAGGAGCCCGTTATGAAGAAGATTGATTACCGCCTTTACCTGGTGACAGACAGGAAACAGCCGAAGCCCGGTACCTTTGAAAGAGTGGTGGAGGATGCTCTGAAAGGCGGCGCCACCCTGGTGCAGCTTCGGGAAAAAGAAGGGGACACCGGACTTCTCTATGAAAGGGCGGTGAAACTGAAAAAAATCACAGATACCTTCCACGTGCCCCTCATCATTGATGACCGCATCGACATTATGCTGGCAGTGGGGGCCGACGGCGTTCACGTAGGACAGTCCGATATGCCCGCTGCCATAGTCAGGAAACTCATAGGCCCCCATAAAATCCTGGGTGTTTCTGCAGGCACCCTGGAAGAAGCGGTGCAGGCGGAAAAGGACGGCGCCGATTACCTGGGGGTCGGGGCCATGTTCCCTACGGCCACCAAGAAGGATGCGGACATTACCACGCCGGAAACCCTGAGAAAAATCATGGACACCGTCCATATACCGGTTGTCACCATTGGCGGCATGAATGAAAGTACCATCCCCCTCTTCAAAGGATACGGACTTTCGGGATTTGCAGTGGTATCCGCCATTATGGCCAGCAGAGAACCGGAAAAGGCGGCGGGGAAACTGAAGGGAATCATTGATGGCGTATTGGGATAGTGAGCTAGGGAAGTTTGAGAGGAATGCCAGTAGTTCCTAAGATTGACAAGCTCTGCGGGCTTGGGGGGGTGATATCGCTGCCTTTCCCGTGGAGAAATCCGGTGCAGCCGGATAGGGGGTGACCACCGAAGGTGGCAGATTTGCCGAAATGCAGGTGATTGAGTATGAAATCAAGGGTAAGCATAGAGCAAACTTCCCCCTCCGGGGGAAGTCCCCGTAGG
Organism: uncultured Dialister sp.; assembly: GCF_900538805.1. Lineage (GTDB taxonomy): Bacteria > Bacillota > Negativicutes > Veillonellales > Dialisteraceae > Dialister. Next base: position 82 of record NZ_UPZP01000039.1, on the reverse strand, counting down.
GGAATAGGGGGTGCGCCCGGCATGGGTGTAATCTAATGGGTGAAAGTCCCAAGTGCGGTATGACCATAACAAGCACACAGCC
>NZ_UPZP01000038.1 GCF_900538805.1 uncultured Dialister sp. | reverse complement strand
TTCGCGTCGCCTCATTCCTTGCATTGCATAAAAATTCAAGAATAAAAGCAAACAACGATTTAATCAGCGCTTCCCTATTGAACTAGTGGACTGGTGTGCTAGTCGGAGTCAATGTCGTCGCTTACCAAGATTCTTCGCTTCGCTCAGAATGACGATGGGGCGGGAAGGCAATCCCGTAACGCAGTCTGACGTCTGATTTCTGACTTCTATCGTCTAATCCACGCTGTTCCTCTGTCGCCTGCGGCGCCCCCTTCCTGGGGAAGGAGGTTTTAGCACTTCGTCTTGCAGCACTGGAGACAAAAAGTAAATCCCGTAACGCTGACTTCATACTCATCGCCGAAGGCGATACCTTCCCCTCTGAACCCTTTGAACCTTCTGAACCCGCTGAACTTTGCCACGCAGTGGTTCCATGGGCCGCAGGCCCGTCAATCTTAAGAACCTTTAAAGCACAAAAAAAGACCGGCCCCAGAGCCGGTCTTTTTTCATCTTTCTTATTTATCTTCTGCCAAGAGGTTTTTCAAATACTGCCGGAACTGGGGTCCCAGGTCCGGGCGGCGGAGGGCGAATTCCACGGTGGCTTTCAGGTAGCCCAGTTTATTTCCTGTGTCGTACCGTTTGCCGGTGAAGTTATAGGCGTACACGCTGCCGTTGTGGGCCATGACGCGGAGGGCGTCGGTGAGCTGGATTTCTCCGCCCTTGCCGGGCTTTGTCTGTTCCAGCACTTCGAATACGTCCGGTGTGATGACATAGCGGCCCAGGGCGGCGAAGCGGCTGGGGGCTTCTTCTCTGCTTGGCTTTTCCACCATGTCCTTCACCCTGAGAAGGTTCGGGTCTTCCGTAGGCGCGCCGTCTACGATGCCGTAGGAGGAAACAAGCTCCGGTTTCACGATCTGGCAGCCGATGACGGTGCCGCCGGTTTTCTCATACTGGTCCATGAGCTGGCGCAGTGCCGGTTCGCCGTTGGCGTTGTACACCACATCGTCCCCCAGAATGACGCCGAAGGGTTCGCCGTCAATGAAATCCTTGGCGCAGAGAATGGCATCCCCCAGCCCTCTCATGTACTGCTGGCGGGTGTAGTGGATTTTGACGGAAGCCACCTGCCTGACTTCCCGAAGAAGGTCCATTTTCCCCGATTCATACAGATGCTGTTCCAGCTCCGGAGAAGAGTCGAAATGGTCTTCAATGGCTCTCTTGGCATGGCCGGAAATAATGAGAATCTGCTCAATGCCGCTGGCTTTGATTTCTTCCACAATGTACTGGATGGTGGGCTTGTCCACAATAGGAAGCATTTCCTTGGGCATGGCCTTGGTCTCCGGAAGGAAACGGGTGCCGAAACCGGCTGCCGGAATGACTGCTTTTCTGATTTTCTGCATGTATGTACTCCTTTTTGTCTTAATTGCTATATGGACACGCCCTGCGGGCGTGAGGGTTGACGGCCCTTTGGGCCGAAGGTTCTAAAGGGGCTTAAGTTTGACGCGGCCTTTCAGGCCGCGAGGGTTGTGGTAGGCGCCTTTTAATTTATAGAAGGCGCCAGTTTGTATAAAATCTTCACACCCGGGCTATCGCCCGAGGAAAACAGAAACCGCCCTTGCGGGCGAGGAAAAACCATAAAACCGGGCCTGTGGCCCGTGGAAATGCACCCCTTCTGCCGCCTGCGTCGGCTTATAAACTGCGGCGGAGCCGCCACCACAACCCTCGGGCTGAAGGCCCGTCAAACCTAAGAACCTTAAGAACCTTCGGCCCGAGAGGGCCGTCACCCCTCAGCGCCAAAGGCGCTGTCACTTATATCCGTAGGGATGCTCTTTATGCCATTTCCAGGCGGAGGCGATGATTTCTTCCGTGTTGGAATGGGTGGGGTGCCAGCCCAAGGTTTCTCTACATTTTTTAGAGGAGGCAATGAGTACGGCGGGGTCGCCGCTGCGGCGGGCTTCTTCGGTGACTTTGAAATCGATGCCTGTCACTTTTTTCGCGGTTTCAATGATTTCACGGACGCTGAAGCCCTTTTCACTGCCCAGGTTGAAGTAGGTACTCTTTCCACCGTCAGCCAGGTATTTCATGGCCAGCACGTGGGCGTCGGCCAGATCCAGGACGTGGATGTAGTCCCGGATGCAGGTGCCGTCGGGGGTGGGGTAGTCGGTGCCGTAGATGGCGATGTGGTCCCTTACGCCCTGGGCGGTTTTCAGGATGAGGGGAATGAGGTGGGATTCGGGATTGTGGTCTTCGCCGATGGAGCCGTCCAGGGCGGCGCCGGCGGCGTTGAAGTAGCGGAGGGCCACGTAATGGAGGCCATAGGCGCTGGTGAAGTCTTTCATCATGTTTTCGATGACCAGTTTTGTGCGGCCGTACACGTTGGTGGGGTTGTGGGGAAAATCTTCTTCAATCGGCGTTTTCTCCGGTTCCCCGTACACGGCGGCAGTGGAGGAAAAGACGATTTTGTCTACCCCCGCCTTCTTCATGCCCATAAGGAGATGAAGGGTGCCTTCCACATTGTTGGTGTAGTACTTCGCCGGGTCCACCATGGATTCGCCTACCAGGGAATAGGCGGCGAAATGGATAACCCCTTTGATGTCATATTTCTTCAGGGTATCTGCTACGAAATCTATATCATGAATGTCCCCTTTCACCAATACCGTGCCTTCCGGTACTGATTCTGCGTGGCCGGTGGACAGGTTGTCGAAAATAACGGGCGTAAAGCTGTCGGATGAAAGAAGGGCTCTCACCGTGTGGGAACCAATGTATCCGGCACCGCCGGTAACTAAAATATTCATGGTCTGCCTCCTTATAATAAGTTATTTATAAGTATAGCATATATCATGGGAAAAAGGGGCGCGGCTTCATGGACACGCCCTTTCGGGCGTGAGGGTTGACGGCCCTTCGGGCCGAGGGTTCTTAGGGGTCTAAAGTTTGACGCGCCTTTGGTGCGAGGGTTGTGGTGGCGCCCTGCGGGCGCAATATAAAGAAAACCGTTACAACCGGGCTTTCGCCCGTGGGAAAACAGGCAAACCGCCCTTGCGGACGGGGGAAAACCATAAAACCGGGCCTGTGGCCCGTGGAAATGCACCCCTTCTGCCGCCTGTGGCGGCGTCTCTCCACGGGAAAGCGTCTCATACGATTCTCTGTCGCCTACGGCTCCCTACGAATCGTGTTCGCTTGCCACCCCGGAGGGGGAGATTCTAGCGGCACTATGCTTTGCGATGCTTATGAGACCAAAAGCTGAGCGGAGAGCAGACTTCCCCCCTCCGGGGTGCACAGCGAACACATTTTGAAGGAGCGCCAGCGACGCGCAAAATGTAGTGAGTCGTTTCACCTTTAGGTGGAAGTACCGCCGTAGGCGGGGATAGGGGTGCATTTCCAACGAGCGCAGCGAGGTTGTATGGTTTTCGCTGCCTTTGGCAGCGCTGCCGCCGAAGGCGGCATATGTACTTATCGCCCGAAGGGCGATACCTTCCCCTCTGAACCCTCTGAACCCCCTGAACCCCCTGAACCCGGGGCGCTTCGCGCCCCTCCATAAAATATGATAAAATGGATAAAAACAGGAAATTCCCATTTCATACAGGAGGAACAGGATGAAAAAGGTGATTTTTGATGTGGACGGCGTGCTCCTTTCGGAGGAGCGGTATTTTGATGTATCAGCCCTCACGGTATGGGAGCTTTTGCATAGCAAGGACTACATGGGGCTTCCCCTGGAGGGGGAGGATTTTGATGCCCGCCATGTGACGGAGGGGCAGATTGCGTCCTGCCGCAGCCGGGTGTGGGGGAATGACCGGCTCCTTTCGTTCCTGAAGGCCCATGGCATCAATTCTAACTGGGACATGGTGCACTGCTGGCTCATTACGGCGCTGTGGCTCATGGCGCTGACCTATGAGAAGCGGTCCGGTGGGGAAAAGGTGTCTCTTTCTTTTGAAAAACCGTCGGACATGAAGGAAGCGGGGCTTGTTCTTATGGGGCTTCCCATTCCCACAGCAGAGGACATCCTCCATCAGTGGGAAAAGGTTCTTTCGAAAGATTTGGAAGGAGAGGACGTGGTGAACTGTCTCAAGGAGGCCATGGCCTCTGATTTTGGAAACAGCACGGACTGGGCACTGCTTCGTTCGCCCTTCTGGACCATCCATACCGAAGCTTTCCAGGCATGGTACTTGGGGGATGATACCTTTATTTCCCTTCTCCACCACATGCCCTACAGCGGCGGCAAGGAGGGCTTCCTTTCCCGGGAAGTGCCCCTGGCGCCGGCAGAGGCTATCCGTTCCCTTTTCATCCGGCTCAAGGAAAGGGGCTTTGCAATCGCCGTGGCCACGGGAAGGGCCAGGGAAGAAATGGAAATTCCCTTTAAACTCTTCCATTGGTATGAAGAATTCGACCCCTTCTACCTGGCCACTGCCTCCGACGCCGTAGAAGCAGCGGATATGTTCAAATGCTCCGTGCCCGACAAGCCGGCGCCCTTCATTTTCAGCTGCGCCGTGTTTGGCAGGAAACGGGAAAATTACGAGGCCTATCTGAAGGAGGAGATGAAACCCTCAAAGGACGATGAAATCTACGTCTGCGGCGACTCCTACTCCGACGTTCTCGGAAGCCGCCGGGCCGGCACCAGATTCATCGGTATCCTCACCGGACTGGAAGGAAAGAAAGAGGCACCCATGTTTGAAAGGGAGAAAGTGCCCTATGTGGATAGGATTACGGAAATTGAGAAGGTGATTGACATGCCTTTGGCGTGAGGGTTGACGGCCCTTCGGGCCGAGGTTTGACAGGCCTGGGGCTGAGGGTTCTAAGGTTTGACAGCGGCTTTGCCGCTGAGGGTTGTGGTGGGCGGCTCTGCCGCCAGTTTGTAGAAAACCTTTACAACCGGGCTTTCGCCCGTTGGAAAACAGGCAACCCGCCCTTCGGGCGGGGAAAACCATACAACCGCGCCTGCGGCGCGAGGAAATGCACCCCTTCTGCCTACGGCACCTCCCCCGGTGGGGGAGGTTTTAGCGCCTTTATAGAATGAGCAACTTAAGTTAGCACAAGGGGAAGCAGAGAGAAAACTTCTCCCTCCGGGGGAAGTCCCCGTAGGGGAATAGGGGTGCATTTCCACGAGCGAAGCGAGGTTGTTTGGTTTTCGCTGCCTCTGGCAGCGCTGCCGCCTCAGGTGGCTCCTTCCTGCCGAATGGTATTTAATGCCAGTTGTCTCAATCGCTTCAAGTACCAAGATTCTTCACTGCGTTCAGAATGACCGGTGGGGCAGGAAGGCAAGCACGTAACGCTCACTATAAAATTCATCGCCGCCAAAAGCGGCGATACGACACCCTTTGAACCCGCCCGCTGGAAGCGGGCAGAACCTTCTGAACCCTCTGAACCCGGGCCACCGCGGCGGCCCTATTTTTTGCAGTCTTTCTACAGTCATGGTAGAATAAACGTAAGTCCGGGATGACCCGGCAGGGAGGCGTGTATGGCAGGCTTTTTTCCCCATGTATTTGGGCAGGAGAAGGTATCGAGAGAATTGAAGCGGCTTTTTGAGGAAAACCGGCTGCCCCATACCCTGATTTTCTACGGAGATGAGGGGCTTGGGAAGACGACGGCGGCGCTGGATCTGGCAGGGATTCTGACGGGAAAGGCGGAGAAGCTTGAAAAGGAGCTTTCTGAAATTTCCGAAGAGGAGCGGCAGAAGATGCCGGTACTTACTCTGGCGGATGAACAGGTGTGGTATCTCCATCCTGTGGGGATGGAGCTTAAGATAGAACAGTTCCGTACCTTTCTTTCGGCCATGTCTTCTTTTGATGAAAAGCCCCATGTGTGTATTATTGATGAGGCCCAGACCATGATGGACCCGGTGGCCAACGCCCTTTTGAAGACGCTGGAGGAGCCGGAGGGAAATATCCATTTCATCCTCATCACCCATGACCTGGACGCACTTCTCCCCACCATTATTTCCAGGGGGGAGCGGTTCGGTTTCCTGCCTCTTGGTGCAGCGGATTATTTCTCCTTTATCCGCTCCCGGAAGGATATTCATTTTCCCCGCGGCATGGATGAGAAGGTGCTTTTCCAGCTGTCTGAAGGAAATCCGGGAATTACGCTGGAGGTAGCAGGTGACGGCGTCAGCGCCCAGCCGGAGAGTGCCATGGATTTTTGGGAAACCGTGACTGGCGGGGATACGCCCTTTTCCACTCTTTCTTCCATGGAATTTAAGGAACGGAAGGATTTTCTAAAGATGCTCCGCTGGATTCTTCTGGTGGGGAGGGATATCTTTATCCTTGCGGAAACGGGAAACTCCTCGGCTCTCCGCTGTGTCACTGTGGCAGCGAGGGAGGAAAGGATTGCCCCCTTCTGGCAGGGGGAAAAGGGTGAGGCCGCACTGCAGGCGCTGAAGACGGCGGAAACTGCAGTGGCCCGCTATATCAATATTAAGAATATTTGGGACATGATTCTCATTACATTTGAACATATACAGAAAGGCGAAAAGGAATGGATCAGGTAATCGGCGTCCGCTTTAAGCCGGCAGGTAAAATATATTATTTCGACTCCAACCATCTGGATATTCATCTGGATGATGGGGTCATTGTGGAGACCTCCCGGGGGCTGGAGTACGGCAATGTGGTGATTATACCGAAGCACCCGGTGATTGATGAGGATTCCCCCTTAAAGCCGGCCATCCGCAAGGCCACCATGAAGGATATGGCCCAGCTGGAACGGAATAAGGAAAGGGAGAAGTCCGCTTTTGAAATCTGTCTGAAGAAGATTGAAAAGTTTAAGGTGCCCATGAAGCTCCTTCGGGCGGAATATACTTTTGATAGAAATAAAATTGTTTTCTTTTTCACCTCCGACGGCAGGGTGGATTTCCGGGAACTGGTGAAGGAGCTGGCCGCCGTTTTCCACACCCGCATCGAACTTCGGCAGGTGGGGGTGAGGGACGAGGCCAAGCAGGTGTCCGGCATTGGTTCCTGCGGCAGGCCCCTCTGCTGCGCCACGTTTCTTGGCGATTTCGCTCCGGTTTCCATTAAAATGGCAAAGAACCAGGGCCTTTCCCTGAACCCCTCCAAGATTTCCGGGGTCTGCGGCAGGCTCATGTGCTGCCTGCGCTATGAAAACGACATGTACGAGGGAGACAGTCATAAGAAACGCTGCTGTGCCATGCAGGGCAGGGGCCCCCGTTTCCGGGTGGGCATGAAGGTCATCACCGACGAAGGCAGCGGACAGGTGCTTTATGTGAACGGACAGAAACATACGGTAAAGGTACAGCTGGAAGGGCAGAAGACGAAGATTCTCCCCTGGGACGCTGTGGAACAGGAAGAAAATGACTGATTGGAAACTAAAAGAAGGGGAAAGACTGGACGACCTGGTGCGGGACGGCATGAAACTCATCCAGCGGCCGGACCAGTTCTGCTTCTCCATCGACTCCGTGCTTCTGGCCCATTACCCCGCCATCAAAGGCAGGGATAAAATCTGCGACCTGGGCACCGGCACCGGCGTCATCGCTCTCCTTATGTCCGCTTTAGGCGGCAGGGACATTACGGCGTTGGAAGTGAACCCGGTGATGGCGGACCTGGCGGAAAGAAACGTGAAGGGCAACGGCAGAGAATCGGTGATTCACGTGGTGCCCTGCGACTACCGGAAGGTGAAGGACTATTTCCCCTCCGGTTCTTTTTCTCTGGTGGTGGTAAACCCGCCGTACCGGGAAGTGGGCAGCGGCAAAATGAGCGAAAGCCAGGGCGTAGCCAGCGCCAGCTACGAAGTGAATGCCACGCTGGAAGAAGTTTTCCGGACAAGCCGCTACCTTTTGAAATACGGCGGCCGCCTTGCCATGGTGCACCGCGCCGACCGCACGGCGGATCTCATTTCCCTGGGCAGGAAATACGGCATGGAACCCAAGCGCATGCGTTTCATCTATGCCAGGAAAGGCCATAACGCGGTGAGGGTGCTCCTGGAGTGGAAATACGGAGGCCATGCGGAAATGGCAGTGGAACCGCCGCTCCTCATCCACAACAGCGACGGCTCCTATACAAAGGAAATCATGGACATATACGGGAAGGAAGAAACATGAACGAAGTGAAACCGGGCACCCTGTACTTAGTGCCCACACCCATAGGAAATCTCTCAGACATTACGGAAAGGGCGGTGGACGTGCTGAAGGAGGCGGACATCATCGCCTGCGAAGACACCCGCCACACCCGCATCCTTCTGGACCACCTGGGCATTGCGGGTCACGTGGTTTCCTACCATGAACACAATAAAAAAGAAGCGGGACCGAAAATTATAGCCATGCTGGAAGAAGGACAGTCCGTGGCCCAGGTCAGTGACGCCGGCATGCCCGTCATCTCCGACCCCGGCGCCGACCTCGTGCGCCTTGCCATCAACGCCGGCATCCCCATCGTGCCGCTGCCGGGCCCCAACGCCGCCCTTACTGCCCTCGTGGCCTCGGGCCTTGATGCCAGGCAGTTCGCCTTCATCGGCTTCCTCCCCAAAATCACGGCCAAGAGGAAGAAACTTCTGGAAGACATGAGCCGGGTGCCGGTGACCCTCATCTTCTACGAAGCACCCCACCGCATCAAAGACACCATGGACACCCTCATCAAGGCCCTGGGTGACAGAAAAGCGGTCACCGCCAGAGAACTGACAAAGAAATTTGAAACCTTCGAAAGAGGCACCCTCTCCTCCCTCCGCACCGGTATGGACGAAGAAGACCCCAGAGGGGAATACGTAATCCTCGTGGAAGGCTGGAACGAGGACATGGAAGAAAAAGAAGGAGAAAAAACGTCCTGGCAGGAAGAAGCAATGAAACTGGCAGAAACACTGCCCCTTAAAGAAGCCGCCAGGCAGGCCGCAGGGAAATACCACCTGTCCAGAAGGGAAGTGTACCAGTTTCTGGTGAAGGCACGACCTTAAGGACACGCCCTGACGGGCGTGAGGGTTGACGGCCCTTCGGGCCGAGGTTTGACGGGGCTTCCGCCCCGAGGGTTCTAAGGTTTGACGCGGCCTCTGGCCGCGAGGGTTGTGGTGGCGCCTGCGGCGCAATATAAAGAAACCCTTTAAAACCGGGCTTCGCCCGTGGGAAAACAGGCAAACCGCCCTTGCGGGCGAAAAAAGCGCCCCCCTTTGGTGGCTGGCGCCACCACCTTCCCCCCGCAAGCGGTGGGACAATAAAGCTCCGCGAAGCAATAATCCTATAAGTGGCTCTAAGCATAGCACGGGTTATTGTGCCCCCGCACAGCGGGGTGGCAAGGGAACTGGATTTGTAGGGGAACACAGTGACCCGAAAATCCAGTGACACGCTTCACACCGTGGCAAAGGTGGTGCCGTAGGCACCAAAGGGGGGGAAGCCACTGCGAAGACCCTGCATAGGGTCTTCGAGTCAGCCAAAGTTGGCCCTTAGCCTGCCCATAAAAGGGCCTTCCTTTTAACTGGCTGACCGTGCGTGGCTAATCACCAGAATGGGAATCTTGCTGATGATTCCAAGGGAAGCGGAGAGCAAACTTCCACCTAAAGGTGAAACGACTCACTATGATTTGCGCGTCGCTAGCGCTCCTTCAAATCATGTTCGCTGTGCACCCCTCCGGGGTGGCAAAGGAACTGGATTTGTAGGGAAGCGTAGCGCCCCGAAAATCCAGTGACATGCTTCCCTTTAGGAGAAGTACCGCCGTAGGCGGGGATAGGGGTGCATTTCCATCGGGCGAAGCCCGGTTTGCCTGTTTTTTACGCCCGTAGGGCGGTTGTTTGGTTTTCCATTTCGCGAAGCGAAATTATATACTCATCGCTGCGAAGCAGCGATACCAAAACCCTCTGAACCCTCTGAACCCTCTGAACCCTCTGAACCTTCTGAACCCTTTGAACCCTGCCACGCAGTGGCTCCCATGGCGATACCGCAGCCTTCGTTGCAGCGCCCCGTTAAACCTAAGAACCTTTCCCAAAATGACCCTTGAGAATTTCCCTTTTTTTCTCTACAATAAAAGGAAAAGCATTGTGATGAACAGAGAAGGAGCTTCTATGAGACGGCTTAGGAATATAGTGCTGGCGGCAGCGCTGCTGCTGGGCGGGTGGCAGGCGGCCGTGGCCGATGATTTGACGATTTCCGGCCTGGGTACCCTGCCCCTTGGCGATAAAATTTCCGTTACCGATGGAAAGGACAATGTGCTGGGCGAGTTGTTCAAAAAAGAAACGAAGAGGAAGGGCTACGGGAAGACGGCGAAGGGAGCCATGTGGTCCATGCTTGCCGTGCCGCCGGGCATGAATCTGTACCCCGAGAAGGAGCCCTATCCCTACGATTCTCTTCACCTCTACCAGCTGGTGAAGAGGACGGTTTCCGGTACCTATACGGCGGCGGTGCTTGTCTTTTCCGGCACGGAGGAAGATTTCTTCCATGGGGGAAATCGGAAAGCCGCCCTTTTCTGGAAAAACGCTTTCCGGGAAGACGCAGGCCGGCCTACGTCCCTCTTTGGCATGCCCAAGATTTCCACCGCCGAATTTCAGGGATTTCTGGATGAAATCCTGAAGGAAAAGTCCGGTGACAGCCGGGCGGTGAAAATTCTCACCTTTAATCCCTGGCATGCCTTCAAAGACGGCGACGGCACCTATCACTGGTCCCAGGAGGCCAAGGTGATTATTACTAATGAAAAGGGCCTGTCCTATCCCCTTTGGATATATACTTCCCTTTACAAAGAAGGAAACCGGTACTACCTCATCGAATTTAATGGCAGCCATGAAGCGGCGGATGCTTTGGGAGATTCCCTGGTTTACGGACTGTATCAGTTGAAAAGGAGCAGTAAATGAAAAGATTGGCAGCATTGATACTGGCAGCCCTCCTTCTGGCAGGCGGGAGCGCTTCAGCCTACGACATCGCCTCCCTGGCAGAGAAAACTCTTTCGAAAAATTTCGTCTATAAAGACATTCCTGAAAATCAGAGCCTGAGCTTTGGTGGCGGAGAGATTCCCTACCACATGGGACAGCTCTCCATCATAAGAAAACGGGCCCAGAAATTTTCCTCCGGTTACATTGTGCAGGCCAAACTGCCCCAGGTGCTGGCGGATCAGATGCGCCCCTATTTCCGCATGAATCTGGAAGAAGAGCAGTGGGAAGGGCTGACACGGGTGAACCGAGCCCTGCTGAATCCATCCTCCCCCCTTCGTATGAACATGGAAAAAACAGTGATGAGCCTGGCCGTCAACGCCCTGGGAGCGGTGGCGGAGCAGAATGTGACAGCGGAAATCTCGGAAATCGAACCCTTCCGCCGCCTCAATGCCGATGAAGCCTACGTCTTCACTGCCGGCGCCCACGTCACCTACAGCGCAGGAGGCATGATCCTCCCCATGTACAGCCGGGCCTACTTCTTCCCCAGCGCCGACGGAAAGAACCTGGACGTCCTCATACTTTTCACCCCCGACGAAGGCAAGGGCCCTCTGGTCTACGCCATCGACGATCTGGCCAAAGAAGCGGCAAAAGCAGAACTTCTGGGGGCAGGCGGGTATAGAGACCTGGGAGTGATATTGGGGGAGAGGCGGTAAGATATTAGAAGATAGATGATAGAAGATAGATGATAGAAGATAGATGATAGAAGATGGAAGAGTATCGGCTATCCGCTTTGGGAACGGTAGGGTTCAAAGGATGGTGGCAGGAGCCTTCAACAATAAGTGGGCGCCAGCTTCCATAATACTTTTCCAAATAAAAAAAGGACTCCGCAAAGAGGAGTCCTTTTTTTATTTGAATGAAAATTGTTTTGATAATATTAAGGCGGTCCGTCAGGGTATTCCGGGCCGCCTTCCGGTGACAGGGTTTCAACGCTGAATACCCAGCTCCACCCATCCGGCAGCTCTATTATAGAGGATTTCCGAATAGGTGGCAAGGGATGATTTTAAGCCTTAAATTCAAGCTGCATACCTGCATTCAAAAAGCCGGCTCAGTTTGCGGGCCGACTGTTTTTTTACATGAGAGGCTGTCGAAGTATCTCCGTCTCCCGTCCGGTGACAGGGCTTCAGCACTGGATACTCAGCTCCACCCATCCGGCAACTTTATTATAGAGGATTTTTAAAAGACCGGCAAGAGGTGGCGCTGCTAGTCACTATACATAAGGAGTATTTCCATAAAAAGCTGATGAGATATTCTGTATCAGCGGTTATATTCAGGCCGAGCTGTCAGGGTATTCTCGCACGGCGTCCGGTGCCAGGGCTTCAACGCTGAATACCCAGCTCCACCCATCCGGCAGCTATATTATAGAGGATTTCTGTAGAAGGAGCAAGTGAGAGACGCACGGGAGTAAGGCGGTTTTACGGTTTTTCACGAAAGAGTCACATTAGGCCCCGTTGGGGGCCTCGGATTTTCTGCGAAAATTCCCTATCCTCCGTCGCCTAACGGCGACAGCTCCTTCCTAAGGAAGGAGGCTTCTGCTCTTCGCCATGCAGCACTAGAAACAAAGAGGTCAAACCCGTAACGTTAGGCTCCTTTCTCAGGAAGGAGCTGGGCGGAGCCCTGAGGATAGGTCCGAATTTTTTCCCAAGACCTGACGCCCCTATCCTCCGTCGCCTAACGGCGCCACCCCCTTCCTGTGGAAGGGGGCTTTTGCTCTTCGTCATGCAGCACTGGTGACACAAAACCAAATCCCGTAACGCTGACTTCATACTCATCGCCGCGAAGCGGCGATACCACCCCCTCTGAACCTTTTGAACCCTCCGAACCCTCTGAACCTTACCGGACAGCCCTATTCATCATGGAGCGGCATCCGAATTTGTGGTATTATAATGATGTATTTACAGGCTTTATCGTGTGCATTCATTTCACAGGGCGCCGATGCTGCGCCTTTGGGAATCAGGGGAAGGAGTGTTGAACTTGTCTGATATCAGACGTTTGTATGTAAGGAAGAAGGACGGTTTCCGCCAGGGGGAGGAAAGTCTGACTTCCCAGCTTCGGGAGGTGCTGGGGGACCGGATTTCCGATTCTGCCATTTATCATCGCTACGATGTGGACGGTCTCACTGACGAGGATTATGAGAAGGCTGTGGCTACGGTATTCTCCGAACCGCCGGTGGATGATACCCAGTCGGCGCTGCCGGAGGGGGATTTAGTGCTGGGCGTGGAGTTCCTGCCGGGGCAGTATGACCAGCGGGCCGATTCTGCGGAGCAGTGTCTGGCCATTGTGACCGGGAAGGACGGCGCCCGGGTGCGCTGTGCCCTGGTGTATGCGTTCCACGGACATTTCATTGAAGGGGACAGGGAGAAGATTTTAAAGTTCCTGGTGAACCCGGTGGAGTCCCGGGAAGCGTCGCTCTCTCCTGCGGAAACACTGGATCTTCCTATCGAAGACCCCAAGCCGGTGCCGGTGGTGGAAGGTCTTAGAAATCTGGACGACAAGGGCATGGATGACCTGATTTCTTCCATGGGCCTTGCCATGAGCCATGAGGACCTTGTCATGATTCGTGACTATTTCAGGGATGAGGAAAAGCGGGATCCCACGGTGACGGAAATCCGGGTGCTTGATACGTACTGGTCCGACCACTGCCGTCATACCACCTTCTCCACGAAGCTCACGGACATTGATGTGGAGGAAGGAACCTACAGCGCTCCTATTTCCAAGGCTCTGAAGGAATATGAGGACACCAGAATCCACATTTACGGGAAGGATACGAAGCGCCCTGTGACCCTTATGGATATGGCTACGGCGGCGGTGAAGGCCCTCCGGAAGGAAGGAAAACTCGCTAACCTGGACGCTTCAGAGGAAGTGAATGCCTGCACCATCAAGGTAAAAATCGATACAGTGAATGGCAGCGAGGACTGGCTCCTTCTCTTTAAGAATGAAACCCATAACCATCCTACGGAAATCGAACCATTCGGCGGCGCAGCCACCTGCCTTGGCGGCTGCATCAGAGATCCGCTCTCCGGCCGTTCCTATGTATACCAGGCCATGCGTGTCACCGGTGCCGGAGACCCCAGGACGCCGCTTTCGGAGACGCTCCCGGGGAAACTCCCCCAGCGGAAGATTACCATCGAAGCTGCCAAGGGTTACAGCTCCTACGGCAACCAGATCGGTCTGGCTACGGGGGAAGTGAAGGAATACTACCATCCCGGATTCATTGCCAAGCGTATGGAAATCGGTGCCGTGGTGGCTGCAGCACCTGCGGACCATGTCATCCGCCTGACACCGGTGCCGGGGGATGTGGTGATTTTGGTAGGCGGACGTACCGGCCGTGACGGCATGGGCGGCGCCACCGGTTCTTCCAAGGAACTGAATACGGAATCCATTGAAACCTGCGGTGCTGAAGTACAGAAGGGCAATCCTTTGACTGAAAGAAAAATCCAGTGCCTCTTCCGCCGGGGTGAAGTGACCCGCCTCATTAAACGGTGCAACGATTTTGGCGCCGGCGGCGTGTCTGTGGCAGTGGGGGAACTGACCGACGGTCTTGAAATTAATCTGGACAAAGTGCCGAAGAAATATGAAGGCCTTGACGGTACGGAGCTTGCTATTTCCGAATCCCAGGAACGGATGGCAGTGGTGGTGAAGAAAGAAGACGCTGACCAGTTCATCCGCTATGCAGCTGAGGAAAATCTGGAAGCCACAGTCATTGCTGACGTGACTGACACGAAACGGCTGGTGATGAAATGGAGAGGCGTTCCCATCGTTAATATTTCCAGGGCCTTCCTGGATACCAACGGTGCCCAGCAGGTAAAATCCGCCCACATCGCGAAACCCGATGATAAAGGCTATTTCCATGCATCCGCCATTTCTTCCGTCAAGGATACCTGGCTTTCTGCCATGGGAGACCTGAACAACTGCTCCCAGCAGGGACTTTCTGAACGGTTCGACTCCACCGTCGGCGCCGGCACGGTGCTCATGCCCTTTGGCGGCAAGTACCAGAAGACCCCTTCTGACGGTATGGCAGCCAAGTTCCCGGTGAGAAAGGGAGAAACCGACAGCGCCAGCTTCATGGCCCACGGCTTTGATCCGGATCTGGCCACCTGGAGCCCCTTCCACGGTGCCGTGTATGCGGTGCTCCTTTCTGTCACCCGCCTGGTGGCCATGGGGGCTGACTGGAGAAAAGCTTACCTCACGCTGCAGGAATATTTCGAAAAGCTCACGGATAAAACAAGCTGGGGCAAACCGGCCGCTGCCCTCCTGGGTGCTTTCCATATGCAGGAAGCCCTGGGCCTTGGCGCCATCGGCGGCAAGGACTCCATGAGCGGCACCTTCAACGACATCCACGTACCGCCGACCCTCGTTTCCTTCGCCATTGCTCCCGGCAAGGCATCGGAAGCGGTGAGCCAGGAACTGAAGAAGGAAGGGGACGTGCTGGTACTCTTCGGTATGCCCAAGGACAAGGAAGGCATGCCGGACTTGGACGTATTCAAGAAACACGCTGACTTCCTCTATAACGAAGTGAAAGCAGGCCATGTGGCTGCCATGAAGGCAGTGGACCATGGCGGCGTGGCAGTGACGGCGGCCAAGATGGCCTTCGGCAACGGTCTGGGCATCCGCTTCACCGGAAACCTGCCGCTTCCCAAATTCTTCGGCAACTTCTACGGCGCCATCATTGTGGAAACCACACCGGAAGAAGCAGAACGTTTCGCCAAAGAGCCGCATACCAAGATCCTTGGCACCATCGGTGGAAACACCATGGAAGCCTACGGCGAAACCATTGCCCTTTCCGACCTCCTTTCGGCCTATGAAAAAACGCTGGATCCCATCTTCCCGAGAAGAGCGGCAAGCATTGAAAAACCGGCGCCGGTTCTTCCGGAAGTATCCGCCATTCCCCAGTTCTACGTCCACACCAATGTGGCAAGACCCCGGGTCTTCATTCCTACCATGCCCGGCAACAACTGCGAAGTGGACAGCGCCAGAGCCTTTGAACGGGCCGGTGCGGTGTCTGACATTTTCATCTTTAGAAATCGGGACTCCGCGGAGCTGAAGGCCTCCGTCGAAGAAATGGCCGAACGCATCAGCCATGCCCAGATCGTCATGTTCCCCGGTGGCTTCTCCGCCGGCGACGAACCGGACGGCAGCGGTAAATTCATTGCCGCCGTATTCCGCAACGACATGCTGAAGGAAGCTATGGACAAACTTCTCCACGAAAGAGACGGACTGGCCCTGGGCATCTGCAACGGCTTCCAGGCCCTCATCAAACTGGGCCTTGTACCGTACGGCGAATTCAAGCCCCTCACCAGCGACGCGCCGACCCTCACCTTCAACACCATCGGCCGCCACCTGTCCCGCTTCGTCACCACCAAAGTGGTGTCCACCAAGTCCCCCTGGCTTTCCCTCTGCAAACCGGGAGACCTCTACAGCATCGCCATCAGCCACGGCGAAGGCCGCTTCATTGCCTCCGATGAACAGATTAAAGCTTTGGCGGAAAATGGGCAGATTGCCACCCAGTACACCGACTTCGACGGCAATCCTACCTACGACAGCCGCTTCAACCCCAACGGCTCCTCCTGGGCCGTGGAAGGCATCACCAGCCCCGACGGCAGAGTCCTCGGCAAAATGGGCCACACCGAACGGCGCGGTGAAAATATCGGGAAAAATATCTGTGGAAATAAATACCAGCCCCTCTTCGAGGCCGGCGTGAAATACTTCCGCGGATAAATACCAAATGAAAAGAGCAGGCTTTGTGCCTGCTCTTTTTGTGTGATGAAATGGAGACGTGCCGGCTGTATTCCCGAAGGGGCCTGCGGGAGCGAGGGTTCATAGGGTTCAAAAGGTGCAGAAGGTTCAAAGGGTTGTGGTGGGCGCCCTTTGAAAATAAGGGGCGCCAGTTTGGATAAAACCTTTACAACCGCCCTGGCGGGCGAGGGGAAAACAAGCAAACCGCGCCTTCGGCGCGCTGGAAATGCACCCCTATCCCCGCCTACGGCGGTACTTCTCCTAAAGGGAAGCATGTCACTGGATTCTCAGTCGTCTACGACTCCCTACGAATCCAGTTCCTTTGCCACCCCGGAGGGGGAAGTTCTAGCGATGCTATGCATTGAGCAGCTTAAGTTAGCTCTAAGGGACAAGTAGAGCAAACCTCCCCCTCCGGGGGAGGTGCCGTAGGCAGAAGGGGTGCATTTCCATCGGGCGAAGCCCGGTTTGCTTGTTTTTTACGCCCGTAGGGCGGTTGTTTGGTTTTCCATTTCGCGAAGCGAAATTATATACTCATCGCCGCGAAGCAGCGATACCACCCCCTCTGAACCTTTTGAACCTTCTGAACCCTTTGAACCCTGCCACGCAGTGGCTCCAATGGCGATACCACAACCCTCAGCACCGGAGGCGCTGTTGCCCCCTGAGCGAAGCGAACACAACCTGCCGCCGCAGGCGGCCATAACCTTCGGCCCGTAGGGCCGTCAACCTTCCCCGCTGAACCTTCTGAATCCGGGCTTCAGAGCGGCCAAAGGCTGCTGTCAAACCTGGAAACCCTCCGGCCAAAGACCGGTCAATCTTAAAAACCTTTTATCCACTTTTTTCTATTGGATAGGGTATAATAAAATGAGATACAGGAAAGGAGGAAGCCCATGGAACCGAAAAGCACGGACAGTAATGCGATGTTTTTTATCAAGCGGCTTATCCAGCGGTTTAACGACGACAATGTGACAGCCCTGGCGGCGGAGACCACCTACTATTTCATTCTGGGACTCATTCCTTTCATGATTTTCCTGGTGAACAGTATGCTTTTCTTCGCAGCGCCCCAGATTCATGTGATACTGAGCCTTCTTTCCTATCTCCCGGCGGACGTGGCAGTGACCATGGAGACCAATATCCTCCGCATTATCCAGGCCCGAAGCTCCATCTGGCTGTTCATCGGTCTTGCCGGTGCTCTCTGGACCTCTTCCCAGGGGGTGGATACGCTGATTCGCTCCACGGACCTGGCGGTTTACGGCGACCGAAATAAGCAGTCCTATGTGCGGGTGAATGCGAAGTCCATCATTTTCACCCTTTTTATTTCCTTCGCCATGATCCTGTCCCTGGGGCTCATCGTCTTCGGCAACGCCGTGGTCTATGCCATTGCCTACTATTTCCGGGTGCCCGAGCTTTTCCTGAAACTGTGGACAGTGGTGAAATTCGGCATTCCCTTTGCCATCATCGCCTTCTCCCTGGCTGCCTTCTACGAATATGCCCCTGCCGGAAGAAGGTCTGAGTGGAAACGGGTCATTACCACCGCTTTCCTGGTGACTTCCATCTGGATTGCATTGACCGCTGCCTACGGATACTATATTCTCCATGTGTCCTCCATGGGTATTACCTACGGCTCCCTCATCGGTCTGGTGGTCCTCTTCATCTGGTTCCACCTGGCCGCCATCGTCATCATTACCGGCGGGGAGCTTATACAAACCTGGGGAGAAATGGCGGAAAGGGCACGCCTTCGGCGTGAGGGTTCAGAGGGTTCGGCCCGCTGAAAGCGGGCTGGTTCAAAGGGTGCAGAAGGTTCAAAGGGTTGTGGTGGGCGGCTGCGCCGCCAGTATAAATAAAACCATACAACCGCGCGTATGGCGCGAGGGAATGCACCCCTTTTGGTGCTAACGCACCACCTTTCCCCCGGAGGGGGAACTTTTCTCGCCACTATACAATGAGCAGCTTAAGTTAGCACTAAGGGAAGCGGAGAGCAAACCTCCCCCTCCGGGGGAGGTGCCGTAGGCAGAAGGGGTGCATTTCCGACGGGCACCAGCCCGGTTTGCCTGTTTTTTTCGCCCCTAGGGAAGCACTGATTAATTCGCAGAATCGAATTTCATATGTATTTTTATCCAATGCTGCGTCATAAGTCTCCTTA
>NZ_UPZP01000037.1 GCF_900538805.1 uncultured Dialister sp. | reverse complement strand
TAAGAGCCGTATGCGGGAAAACTGCAAGTACGGTTCTGTGAGGGGCGGACAGAGTAATCTGATTCCGTCTACTCGACGCAAAGGGTTCAAAGGTTTGACACGGCCTTCGGCCGTGAGGGTTGTGGTGGGCGCCTGCGGCGCCAGTATAAAAGCTGCCGCTAAAGCGGGGCACTATGGACGCTGGGCAAGGTGCCACAATTTCATCACGCAAAAAGCCGCACATCACTGTGCGGCTTTTTCATGCTTTGTCTCTTTTATTCCAGCGGCAGGATTTTCTTATTATCCGGTCCCGGGGTGGTGACTACGATTTTTTCCGGGGTAATGATGACAGCTCCCTTGGTGGTGCAGGCGCCGTGGAAGAGTGCTTCTGCCATGGCTTTGAATTTCTCTACCACCGGCCCGTCGGTGACGTAGTCTGCTTTTCCTTTAATCTGGTAGCCTTCCGTGGTTTTCGGGTCGAAGGCGGAAATAGCAATGCGGTGGTTAGCTTCGATGTTTTCCAGGGTCTGTTTCAGGAATACATCGCCGATGGCTAGTTTCCCGTCATCCAGCACGGCCTTGAATCCTACGGGCACCACATTGGGGAATCCCTTGCTGCATACGGTGGCTGCTTCCCAAAGATTGTTTTCCAGAATTTTCTTTACCTGTTCATTCATGATAGAAAAACCTCCTTTGAAACTGTCTTTTGGCTGTCTCTATTATACTCCCTGTGGTAAGGGGATGGGAGCCGGCTGCCTGCCGCTATCAGCTGTCGGCTGTCCGCTTACCGCTAGGCTCCTGCCATTCTTCACTTCGTTCGGAGTGATGCGCCCTGTGGGATGGCAAGTACGTAACGTTGGCTCCTTTCCCAGAAAGGAGCTGGGCGGAGCCCTGAGGATAGGTCCGAACTCCCGCCGACTGGTATTTACGTTCATTGGTCTCAGACGTCCCGCGTACCGAGATTCTTCACTTCGTTCAGAATGACAATGGAGGGCGGGAGGGGTAGTGCGTAATGCACTCTGACCTTTGACTTCTAATATCTAATCCACGCCCCTATCCTCCGTCGCCTACGGCGCCACCCCCTTCCTAAGGAAGGGGGCTTTATCACTTCGCCATGCAGTACTGGAGACACAAAGGTAAATCCCGTAACGCTGCTTTTATACTCATCGCCGAAGGCGATACCACCACCCTCTGAACCCTTTGAACCTTTTGAACCCTCTGAACCTTCACGCCCATCAGGGCGTGTCAAATGGCGATACCACAACCCTCGGGCCATTGGACCGTCAAACTTAAGAACCCTCCGGCCCAAAGGGCCGGTCAATCTTTAGAACCCTTTAACCACCCTTTGAACCTTTTGAACCCTCACGCCGAAGGCGTGTCTCATGGCGGCCCTGCTGTTTTACTTCTCAAATCCCTCTTTCAGCTGTTTCAGGCCCTGTTCCAGCGTTTTCCTCGGGCAGGCCAGGTTGAAGCGGAGGAAGCCTTCGCCTTCTTTGCCGAAGACGAAGCCCATGTCCAGCCACAGGTGGCAGTCATAGAGGACTTTGTGCTCCAGTGCTTCGTTGGAAAGACGATAGGCGGAGGCGTCGATCCAGATGAGGTAGGTGCCTTCCGGTTCGATGAGTTTCATTTTCGGAAGGTTTTCGGACAGGTATTTCCTTGTGAAATCCAGATTTCCTCTGATATATTCCTTTACCGTGTCCAGCCATTCCCGGCCTCCTTCGTAGGCGGCGCGGCAGGCGGCAAGGCCCATGACGTTCAGCTGGTCGTAGCCGAAGGCGTCCAGTTCTTCCTGGAAGGCGCGGCGGATGTCGGGGTTCGGAATGAGGATGTTGGAGTTCTGGAGGCCGGCGATGTTGAAGGTCTTGGAGGGGGCGGTGCAGATGATGGCGCTTTGGGCCGCTTCTTCGCTGACGGTGCCAAAGGCGGTGTGAACGTGGCCGGGGTAGGTGAAGTCTTCGTGGATTTCATCGGCCACGATTTTCACGCCGTGGGCCAGGCAGATGTCCGCATATTTTGTGAGCTCTTCTCTGGTCCATACGCGGCCCACCGGGTTGTGGGGCGTGCAGAGGAGGGCAAGCTTCACATTTCCCTTCACGATTTTTTCTTCCAGGTCTTTGAAATCGATTTCATAATGGCCGTCCTTCAGCACCAGGGGACTGTTCACCAGTCTGCGGCCGTTTTTGATGACCGCATTGAGGAAGGGGTAGTACACCGGCTGGTTGATGAGGATGCCGTCGCCGGGCCGGGTGAGGGCTTTCACGGCAATGTTGATGGCGGGAACTACGCCGGGGGTCTTGATGAGCCATTCCGGCTGGATGGTCCAGTGAAAATAGGTTTCCTGCCAGTTTGCCAAGGCTTTGAAATAGGCCTTCCCCGATTCGGAGTAGCCGAAAATGCCGTGCTGCACCCGCTTTTCCAGGGTGTCAAGGATGGGCTGGGCCACTTTGAAGTCCATGTCCGCCACCCAGAAGGGCAGCACGTCCGCCGGTTTTCCACGTTGAGCGGCAAAATCGTATTTCAGGCAGCCGCTTCCGCGGCGGTCGATGATGGTATCTAAGTCGGAAAGTTTCATGATGGACTCCTTTGTATGTATTTTATCAATGGCGGTGGTGGGGCTGTGTTTTCAAATGCAAGAGGGTTCAGGCGCCTTCGGCGCCCGGGTTCATGGTGCCATCGGGGCTTCGCCCCTGGGCACCACAGGTTCCGCCCACAGAGCGGGCTGGTTCAAAGGGAGTTATAAAGTATCGCTGCGCTGGCGTGGAGTCATAGGCGATGCGTTCTTGTATTCCCGAAGGTTGACAGCCCTTCAGGGCTGAGGGTTGAGGCAGCCGCCGGGCCTGACGGCCCTGGGCTGCCAGGGTTCTGTCCGGAATCGGCTGACGCCTCCCGGACTGTTTGAGGGCTTCGCCCAGGGTAGTTATAAAGAATCGCTGTGTGCGTATTCCGCATGAAATAGGCAAGTCGGGCGAAGTTGGCCTCTAGCCTGCCCAATAAGAGGCCTTCCCTTTTATCGCCCGACCGATTGGCGAGGTACGGCGCCCTGTGGGCGCCAATTTTATATGCCGCCTAACGGCGGCAGGGAAAACCGTACAACCGCCCTGGCGGGCGATGGAAATGCACCCCTATTCCCGCTGCGCGGGACTTCCACCTAAAGGTGAAACGACTCACTACATTTTGTGCGTCGCTTTGCTCCTACAAAATGTGTTCGCTGTGCACCCCGGAGGGGGAAGTTCTAGCGGCGCTATGCTTTGTGATACTTGTGAGATAATTGCTTTTCGGAGCTTTATTATGCCTCCGCTTTTGCGGAGGCGTAGGAACTGGATTTGTTTTGTAGGGAAGCGAAGCGACCTGAAAATCCAGTGACATGCTTCCCCGTGGAGAAAGGTGGCACGCTGGCATCAAAGGAGTACATTTCCAACGGGTGTTTTCCTGCTGCCAACAGGCAGCCTATAAACTCATCGCCGTAGGCGATACCACCACCCTTTGAACCTTCTGAACCCTTTGAACCCTCTGAACCAGGGCCGCCTTGCGGCCCTTATCCCAATGCCTGCTCCAGATCGGCAATCAAATCATTCACGTCTTCGATACCTACGGAGAGGCGGAGGAGACAGGCGGTGATGCCGCGGGACTGCCGTTCTTCTTCGGTGAGGTCGCTGTGGGTCTGGGTGGCGGGGTAGGTGATGAGGCTTTCTACGCCGCCAAGACTTTCGGCGAAGCGGATGAGTTTTACATCCTTCAGCACCTTAAGGGCCGTTTCGTGGCTGTCGGTGTAGAAGGAGAGCATGGCGCCGGCGCCGCGGGACTGTTTGAAGTGGATGTCCCTTCCGGGAAAATCCGCAAGGCCGGGGTAGAAGACTTTGGTGATTTTCGGATGGTTTTCCAGCCACTGTGCCAGGGTTTCCGCATTTTTCTGGGCCGCTTCCATGCGGAGGGCCAGGGTCTTGATGCCGCGGGTCACAAGCCAGCTGTCCCAGGGAGCCAGGCAGCCGCCTACGGTTTTATAGAGGAAACGCACTTTTTCCGCGATTTCCTTGTCCTTCACCACCACAAAGCCTGCCAGGGTGTCGTTGTGGCCGGCCAGGTACTTGGTGCCGCTGTGGAGGACGATGTCAGCGCCGAAGTCGATGGGGTTGCAGAAATAGGGGCTCATGAAGGTATTGTCTGCAATGAGGAGAGCGCCGTGGGCGTGGGCGATGTCTGCCATTTTCCGGATATCGGTGATCTGCATCATGGGGTTGGTGGGAGTTTCGATATATACGGCTTTCACCGTTTCATCGAAGGCTTCTTCCACTTTGTCTTCGTGGGAGGTATTTACGAATTTGAACTGAATGCCGTTCTTTTCGTTGATGAAGCGGAAAAGACGGATGGAGCCGCCGTAGAGGTCATCGGAAGAAATGATGGTATCCCCCGGCTTGAAAAGTTCCATCACCATGGAAATGGCAGCCATGCCGGAGGAATAGCTGGTACAGTCACAGCCGTGTTCAAGAGCGGCCACTACCTTTTCTGCGCATTCCCTGGTGGGGTTTTGAACTCGGGTGTAATCGTAGCCGGTAGACTCTCCCAGTTCCGGATGGCCGAAAGTGGCGCTCTGGAAAACCGGTACGGAAATGCAGCCGGTGGGATCCTGCCAGTCGCTGCCGTGAATGCAGATTGTTTTGATATTCATATGAAAAACCTCCCTATTTTTGGAAATAAAAAATCGTCCCTCGCAATCGAGAGACGATGTATCACCGTGTTACCACTCTTCTTTTCCCCTCCGTCACCGGAAGAGGACTTGACAGGTACGCCGGACAATGCCATAAATACCCTGCTGCTGTAACGGGCAGTCCCGGCGGGCTTCACGATTCGGCCCGGAGGCTCCAAGTCCATCTTCAGGCGCCCCTTCTGCACTGCTTTCACCACACGCAGCTCTCTTTGCCATTTGAGAAGCCCTACTCTTCTTGTCATTGCCTTCTTTGAAATTGCAAATATGATACCACGGGTAAAGAAGGATGTCAAGGAGAGGGCTGGCCAATGTCGGCTGCCGGCTTACCGCTGTCAGCTGCCCGATTCCCGCCGGACACCGTCATTCTGAGTGCCAGCGAAGGATCTCGGTACAGGACGTTAGGGAAGCACTGATTAATTCGCAGAATCGAATTTCATAAGTATTTTTATTCAATCCTTCGTCATAAGTCTCCTTAAATAGCTCGCTATTCGCGTCGACTTATTCCTTGTATTGAATAAAAATACAAGAATGAAATCCGATAACGATTTAATCAGCGCTTCCCTAGTGAGAAAATGCCAGTATCTGCCAGTCGGCGGGAAGACATCAGACATACAGTATTTCCGAAAGCAAGAAGGTTCAGGCGCCTTACGGCGCCCAGGTTCTATCGGTCATGTGCTGGCGCACTGACCGATGGGTTCGGCCCACAGAGCGGGCCGGTTCAGAGGGAGTTATGTATGCTGCCGACAGGTAGCCTATAAACTCATCGCCGCGAAGCGGCGCCCCCTTTTCTCCAATGTGCTATAATAAAAATCAAATCAGACAATTACAGGAGGCTGCCATGTCACAGAGTGCAATGCAGGAAATCACCTGCCCCCAGTGCGGGAAGAAACATTCCTTCCAGGTTTGGGACAGTATCAATACCCAGGAATATCCGGAAATGAAGGAGAAAGTGAGAAACGATGAGGCCTTCCGGTTCCGCTGTCCCGACTGCGGTGCCACGGCTATTTTGAATTACAATTTCCTTTATCACCAGCAGGAGGACCGGGTGCTCATATTCGTAGACGCCGACGGCTCTTCCTACGATGACATGGAAAAGATACTGAAGCAGAAGGGCAATGCCTTCGATGGCTATCGGAAGCGCATCGTCCTTTCCTATAACGATTTCAAGGAAAAGCTCCTTATCCTAGACGCCGGACTGGATGACCGGATTGTGGAAATCATTAAGGCCTCCATCTGGGACAATGTGGAGGAGCGGTACAAGGATAAGCACATTGATGAAATCTACTTCGCCACTAACGAGGACGGCGAGCACGGTTTCCTTTTCCGGAAGGAAGGGCACATGGTGGCATCCATGGAATTTGACATGGCCCTCTACAATGCCATCAAAGAGGCCGCCCTCTCCCGCATCGAAGCCATCTCCGGAGATGACTTCATCATCAACCGGGCCTGGGCAAAGGACATCACCGCCCGTCTGGGATAATAGAGAAATTGAAAAAGAGCAGGTGTTTCCTGCTCTTTTTGTGTGGAGCCATAGGCGGCGCTTCCCTGTATTTCCGAAAGCAAGAAGGTTCAGGCGCCTTACAGCGCCCGGGTTCTATGGTTCGTGCGCTTCGCGTCGAACCATGGGTTCGGCCCACAGAGCGGGCCGGTTCAGAGGGAGTTATAAAGTATTGTGGAGGCCCTGCATAGGACCTCCAAGTCAGCCGAAGTTGGCCCTTGGCCTGCCCATAAAAGGGCCTTCCTTTTAGTCGGCTGACCGTACCGCTGGCGAGGTACGGCGCCTGTTGGCGCCAATTTTATATGCCGATATGCCGCCTTTGGCGGCAGTCGCGAAGCGGCATATAAACTCATCGCCCGCAGGGCGATACCACCACCCTCTGAACCTTATGAACCCTTTGAACCCTTTCCTTCTTCCGGCAGGGTGAAATAGATTTCAAAGCGCACCATTTCATTTTCCTGGCTGAAACTTTTATATCCCTTATAGTAGGAAATGAAATGGCGGATGGAGGTCATGCCGGTGCCGTGGCCCGGTTCATCGGTGGTGGGGAAGCCTTCTTTATCGAAGTGAATCGGGGAGGCACAGTAGTTTTCTATGCAGAGTATGACCTGCCGTCCTTTGGTCTGCAAGTTGATGCGGAGGAATCGTTTGTCCTTGTCCTGTTTCTCCGATACGCGGATGGCGTTTTCCAGAAGGTTGGCCAGGGCAAAGGAGAGTCTTTCCTGCACCTCCGGAACCTCTTCAGGGAAGTTCACCCGGCAGGTGACAGGAATGCCGGCGTCTTTGGCCTTTACGATGTAAACGGAGAGCACCGCGTTTACAAAAGGATTCAGGCAGAAGGGGTGGATGGCGGTTTTTTCCAGATGCTCGTCGTAGGAGCGAAGCAGCTGAAGCGCTTCTTCTTGGTTTCCACTGCTGATAAGGCCGTAAAGCATATTCATCTGGTGACGCATATCGTGGCGGAGGATGGAGAACTGTTTCATGCTGGCCTGAATGAGAAGCATATTGTTCTGGAAGAAACGGATGGCCCTCTGCTGAATTTCATTGGCGCTCTTCATGAGCACTTCATTTTCCAAATCCTCTGCCTGCAGGGACACATAGCGGTATAGGGCTATGAAGGGAAAAAAGGCGATAAGCCGGGACAGCAGCTTGTCCAGGGTCCAGAGGTCCTGCTCCAGACTGATTGGCATCTGGATAAAGGCAATGAGCAAAGGGAGAAAGGCGATGTAATATCCATAGGCCTTGTCATTGATGAGCTGGCGGGAAGGGCACATATGGCGGAACATATGGGCCGAAAGAGGCAGGGACACCATAAAATAAATGAGGTAGAATGAAAGCTCCAGGTACAGATTCTCCGGCGTTTCACCGCTGCCAAAGAAATGGAGTACCGTAAGTATACTGATGGTGTGAAGAAGAGGAATCCAGAGCCCCTGCATACCGAATACGAAAATCTGCTGGGCTATGAGGCGGGGAAGCCAGTAGAAAGAAGCACATAGGGAATCCAGCCTATGACAAGGGCGCTCTTATAAGCCATGATCAGGTAGGCAGGATTGGAAAAAATCCAAAGATAAAAGACCACATTCAGACCGCCAAGAATAAAAAAGGAAAGAAACATCCTGCTCCGGCTGCGTTCAGGCAGGAAATGGCGGAACGACTCAAACCACAGATACCGGCCGGCCAGATGGGCCAGCACCACGCAAAGGGCTAATGGAATAGCGTCTCTCATTGGAATCTCCTTTGGAAATAAGAAATAAAGGCTCTTAAGATTGACCAGCCTGTAGTCGGATTGTTCTTACGTTTGACGCGCCCCTGACGCGAAAATTGTTGTGCAAAGGGCTCAGGCGCCCTGCGGGCGATAGGGAAGCAGGCAAATCGGGCTTGCGGCGCGATGGAAAAAACGGTTGACACCTATGCCCAGCGTCCATAGTGCTCCCTCCGGGTGGCAGAATAAAACTGCAGAGCGGGCCGGTTCAGGGAGAGGTAAGTATGGGACTGTGAAAAAATGGAAACGATTCCATTGGAGTTCCATTTTCTATTATTTCCCTATGACAGTAAGATTCCCGTCCATGTGTCATCTCGAGCGGGGGTGCATGTCGGTATAGGGAAGAAAAACATTGGGCT
The DNA here is from genome assembly GCF_900538805.1 of uncultured Dialister sp. Classification (GTDB taxonomy): domain Bacteria; phylum Bacillota; class Negativicutes; order Veillonellales; family Dialisteraceae; genus Dialister. The sequence goes on along the minus strand of NZ_UPZP01000037.1, from coordinate 11,343 downwards.
CTATTGAAACTCTGAGCCCCGAGATCTCCTGCCGCAATGCTCGTGTGTCACTCCGAAGTGAGATTTCTCCACTCCACTTCACTTCACTTCACTTCACTCCACTCCGTTTCGGTCGAAATGACAGTGGGGCGGAGCAGCACTGGTGCCATTGGGGAGTGAGATTATTTCGCTGCCGATAGGCGGTTTTTATGCTCATCGCCGCGAAGCGGCGATACCACTACCCTCTGAACCCTTTGAACCAGCCCGCCTCCGGCGGGCCGAACCCTCTGAACCCGGGCGGTGTCAGCCGCCCATTACTTCGACAGCATATACTGCATATAATGCTGCTTCACTTCTTTTTTCTTTCTCCGGCTGATGGGGACGGAGGAGCTGCCTTTCAGGAGGAAGGAGTCCTCCTCCATGGACTCTATGTAATCCATGTTGACGATGAGGCGATGGTAGCACTCAAAGAATCGGGTGTCGTTTAAAAGGTTATTGGCCAGCTCCTGGAAGGTATTGGTGGTGTTGATGTCTTTTTCCACCATATGAATAGAAGCGTTCCTGCCTTCACTGCAATCCATGTAAAGGATGCGGCTGAAGGGGACGCAGAGGGTCTCGCAGCCTGGAATCCGGGCGGGAAGTACCGCCGGTTTCAAAGAACCCTTAGGCAGGGCATGGTCCAGGGCCTGGAAAAGTTCCTTCTTGTGGCTGGCCACGGGCTTTAAGATATAGCCCGACGCAAAGACCTTGTATCCCTCCAGGGCGTGCTCCCGGCTGGTGGTGAGGAATATGATTTTGACCCCCTCATCCAGCCGCCGGACCTCTTTGGCCACGTCCATGCCCTCCATGGCGGGCATGTAAATATCCAGAAGAATCAGGTCAAAATCGCCGGGACGGAAATTCGCCAGAAAGGAAGGACCGTCCATGTAGGAGGAAACGGTGATTTCCATATTGGCCGCATCGCAGCGGCTTTTGAAATACGTCTGTACATACTGCTTTCCAATGTCTATATCCGTAGGATTGTCGTCAACCAGAGCAATTCGTATCATACTATCCCTTCCTTCCTTAGGATGATTGCTTTATTCTTATTATACTAAAAATGAAGAGAAATGGGGGAGTTCGGCTGTTGGCTGTCGGCTGTCCGCTATCCGCTTCCCGCTGGGCGCGTCATTCTGACCCCAGGCGAAGAATCTCGGTAAGCGGGGTGTTTGAGATAAATGGCAGTAAATACCAGTTGGCGGGAAGACATCAGACATACAGTATTCCCGAATGCAAAAAGGGGGCGCCGCTTCGCGGCAGGTTGTATAAAAGGGTTGTGTTCGCTTCACTCAAAGGGGCGATGGGGGGAAAAACTGTATTCCCGAAAGCAGGAGGGTTCAGGCGCCTTACGGCGCCCGGGTTCTATGGTTCGTGCGCTTCGCCCCGAACCATGGGTTCCGCCCACAGGGCGGGCTGGTTCAGAGGGAGTTATATGTGCCGCCTGTTGGCGGCAGCCGCGGAGCGGCTATAAAACTCATCGCCCGCAGGGCGATACCACCACCCTTTGAACCCGCTGAACCCTTTGAACCTTCTGAACCCTCACGCCCAAAGGGCGTGTCCAATGGCAATCCACAACCCTCGGGCCCAGAGGGCCCGTCAAATTTAAGGACCTTTTTACAACCCTTTCCCGCCGACTGGTATTTATCAACATATGCCTCATTATCGTCATGTACCGAGATTCTTCACTTCGTTCAGAATGACGCGTCCGGCGGGAAGTACGCTCCAGATTCATTCTCCATTCTCCATTCTCCATTCGCCAATCCCCAGTCCCTAGCTTTCTAGTTCACTAGCTCACCAGTTCACCAGTTCACTAGCTTCCTAGTTCACTAGCTCACTATATATGATTGACATTCATTACCATCATCCCCTATAATAGCTACAGTACTAAAAAAACTAAACCAGTACTAGGAGGCGCAGATGAAGGAGAGACTGGTACAGGCGACGCTGGAGGAGATGCGGACGCGGTCTTTGAAGTTTACCATGGATGACCTGGCCCGGAAGCTCCACGCCAGTAAAAGTTCCATTTATAAGGTTGTGGATTCCAAGGAAGATTTGATACGGCTGGTAATGTACTGGGCCATGGAGAAGTTTGACCGGAAATCGGCGGAGCTGCTTCACGGGGAGGGGCCTGTGAACAGCCGGCTCATGTCGTACTGTGGTCTCTTTTTCCATACGTTCTGGTATCTTCCGGATACGGTGAATGAGGATCTGGAGGCACGGTATGAGGACATATGGAAGGAATGGGACCGGTACCGGGAGGCCCGGTTTGATGATATGATGGCCCTTCTGAAGGAGGGCGTGGATAAGGGGGAGTACCGGAAGGTGAATCTTCCGGTGGTGCGGCAGTGTGTGTTTTATGCGGCCCGGGGTCTCACGGATCCCGATTTCCTTCGGAAAATGAATATGACCGGCAGGGATGTGCTCGAACTTTTGGAGGACATCATGCTGAAGGGTTTGGAAAAAAGAAACTGAGACAGGCATTGGTCTGTTTCCTTCATTCAGAGAGATTGCATGGCGGAAAGGCGCCCGACAGGGACTTTCTGCAGTTCAGGGGGAATGAAAATGAAAAATTGGAAGAAATGGGTGTGCCTGGCAGCAGCGGGTATGACCTTTTTCGTGGCAGGCTGCGGAAAGCAGAAGGCTCCTGCCACACAGGCGCCGCTGGTGAAGACGGTGGTGGCCGGGGAGGCTGCCAAAGGGGAAAAGACTACCTTTTCCGGTACGGTGCATGGTTATTTTGAATCGCCGCTGGCCTTCCAGACCGGCGGACGCATTATGGCCCGTTATGTGGACCAGGGCCAGCGGGTGAGCGCCGGGGAGGCACTGATGAAGGTGGATTCCAAGGATGCGGAGGAGCAGGTGGCTTCCGCCCAGAGTGCGGTCATCGCATCCCGCGCCAAGGCGGAGCTGGCCTATTCAACCCAGGCCCGCTATGAGAAGCTTCATGCAGCCAATGCCATTTCCGATTTGAACATGGACCAGGTGAACAACCAGGCCCAGCTGGCGCAGGCGGAGCTGGATTCTTCGGAAGCCGCCCTGTCCCGGGCACAGAACAACCTGGGATTTACCCTTTTGACGGCGGACCGGGACGGTGTCATCGGTTCCACCCTCTATGAGGTGGGGCAGGTGGTAGCTGCCGGTACGCCGGTGGTGACCATTATTGATGATTCCCGTCTGGACGTCCATATTTCCTTAACGGAGAAGCAGTACCGCTCCTACGCCGTGGGAACTCCTGCCACCGTGACTTTCTGGGCCCTCCCCGGCGTGACGGTGGAGGGAAAGGTGCGGGATATCGCCGCCGCCCCCAATTCCCAGACCGGCACCTACGATGCCAAGGTTACTCTCATTGACCCGCCGGATTCGGTGGTTGTGGGGATGACGGCGGAAGTGAAGTTTGGCGGAAATACGGAGGGCCAGGGTTTCATGGTGCCCCTTTCCGCCATGGCCACCCAGAATGAAAAGCCCTCTGTGTGGGTGGTGAAGGACAACAAAGTGCATATGGTACCGGTGACGGTAGGCCGCTACGGCGATGATACTGTAGAAATCACCGGAGGTATTTCCAAAGGAGACCGCATCGTGTCCGCCGGCGCTTCCAAGCTCTCGGAAGGTGAAGAGGTGAGAACATGAAGAATATCAATCTGGCGGAATGGGCTATCCGCCACAGGCAGATTGTCTATTTCTTCATCATCTCCATCATCATCGGTGGCATTTTTTCCTATTTCCGGCTGGGACGGAGCGAGGACCCGAACTTCACCATCCGTGAAATGGTGATTGCTGCCGCCTGGCCCGGCGCCACGGCGGAGCAGATTACGGAGCAGGTCACCTACCCCCTGGAGAGGAAGCTCCAGGACACCAAGGGACTGGACTACATCAAGTCCTTCACCCACGACGGGAAGACTGTCATCTATGTGGACCTGAAGGATGAGGTGCCCAAGTCCATGGTGCAGCAGCGCTGGCACGATGTGAGAAATGCCATCACCGATGTGTGGGGCGACATGCCTGCCGGCGTGGTGGGCCCTGTCATCAACGACCGCTTCGATGATGTGTACGGCTCCATTTATGCTTTGACCGGCGATGATTACAGCTATGAGGAAAAGCGTAAGTATGCCGAGGATATCCGCCGTCGTCTGGTACTGGTGCCGGATGTGCAGCAGGTGAAGCTTTTGGGCGTGCAGGAGCAGATGATTTATGTGGAAATGGACCAGAACAAGCTGGCCTCCTTCGGCTTAAGTCCTTCCGATATTTACAAGCTGCTGCAGCAGCAGTCCGCCATGATGCCTGCAGGCACCATTCACACGGACTCCAGAAATGTGGCTATCCGGGTGGAAGGCCTTCTGGGCACCACGAAGGCCCTGGAAAATATCCCTCTTCATGTGGGAGAGCGCAGTTTCCATCTGGGCGATGTGGCTAAAGTGACCCAGACCTATACGGATCCCGAAACCTCCCTCATGTACTTCAACGGCAAGCCGGCCATCGGCATCGCCATTGCCATGGCTGACGGCGGAAACAACCTCACCTTGGGCAAAAACCTGGAGGCCGCTGTGGACCGGATGAGGGAAGAACTTCCGGCGGGCATGGAGGTCAGTCTGGTGGCTGACCAGCCGAAGGTAGTGAATAACTCCATCGCCGAATTTACGGAAGCCCTCATGGAAGCCCTCATCATCGTCATGGCGGTGAGCTTCCTGTCCCTGGGCCTTCGGAGCGGCATGGTGCTGGCCATGTGTGTGCCGGTGGTGGTGTGTGCCTCCTTCCTTTTCATGAAATGGAGGGGCATCGACCTTCATATCGTATCCCTGGGCTCCCTCATCGTGTCCCTGGGGCTTCTGGTGGATGATGCCATCATCGTCATTGAAATGATGCAGGTGAAGCTGGAGCATGGCTTCAGCCGTATGGAATCGGCGGAAGGTGCCTACAAGGCCTGCGCTGCCCCCATGCTGGCGGGTACCCTGATTACTGCTGCCGGCTTCATCCCGGTAGGGCTGGCGGAGGGCCAGGTGACGGAATATACCAATTCCCTTTTCTGGGTTATCGGTTCTACCCTCCTTCTTTCTTGGATAGCTTCCATCTTCGTGAGCCCGGTTCTGGGCTACCAGTTCATCAAGCTGGGGAAGCCAAATCCCATTAAGGTAAAGATTCAGGACAAAGCCTATGGAGCCTTCCGCAAGGCGGTGAAACTTTTCATCCATTACAGGAAGACCGCCATTATCGGCGTGGCAGGACTCTTTGTGTTCTCCCTCCTGACTCTGCCCCTGGTGAACCAGGAGTTCTTTCCCTCTTCTGTCCGCCCTGAAATCATACTGGACGTGAACCTTCCCTCCGGCGCTTCCATCAAGGATACGAAGAAGGTCATGAGTGCTGTGGCGGACAGCCTTTACGGCGACGACCGGGTGTCCTCCTTCTCCACTTACATTGGCGACACGGCGCCCCGTTTCATCCTTCTCTTCGACCCCAAGGCAGCGGAAGATGACCATGGCCAGATGATTATTGTGGCCAAAGACACCACCGCCCGGGACAGCCTGCGGAAGGAAGTACAGGATTTTGTGGCAGAAAAATATCCGGAAGTCCAGGTCCACACCCGACTCATCCAGACCGGACCTCCGGCAGAATATCCGGTCATGCTCCGTCTTCGCGGCCCCGATGCCGGTAAGACGGCGGCTCTTGCAGAAGAAGCGTTGGCTCTGGTGAAACAGCATCCCAACGTCACCAATGCATCCCTGGACTGGCCGCAGCAGACCCCGACGGTTCATTTGAAAATCAACCAGGACAAGGTGCGGGAACTGGGCATCGACAACTACGCCGTTTCCCAGGACCTGTACGTGAAACTTTCGGGTTACAAGGTGGCTGAATCCTACCAGGGCGACCAGCTGGTGCCCATTTCCTTCCGTCTGGAAGGGGATAACGCCGCCCGTCTGGCAAGCCTTTCCTCCCTCCCTGTGTACGCAGGAAACGGACGCTACGTGCCGCTTGGTGAATTCGCCGATATTTCCTATCAGAACGAAACAAGCACCATCTGGCGCAGGAATATCGAACCCTGCATAACCATCCGGAGCGACATCACCGGAAACGTGACCTCCGACTCCGTGGCCAACGCCCTCTACGATAAGACGCTGAAGGAATTCAGGAATAACCTGCCCGACGGCTATACATTGGAAAAGGACGGCACCCTGGAGCGAAGCGACAAGTCCATGGGCCAGATTATGGCTACCGTGCCCATCATGATTTTCATCATCCTCATGATCCTCATGTTTGAGCTCAAAGACCTTCGCCTCATGGTCATTGCCGCCATCTCCGCCCCCCTGGGCATGATTGGCTGCATCCTCACCCTGGTGGTCACCCAGAAGGCCATGGGCTTCGTAGCCATCATCGGCATGCTGGCCATCGGCGGCATGGTGGTGCGAAACAGCATTATTCTCCTGGACCAGATTCGCCAGCACCTGGAAGATGGCATGACCCCCTACCATGCGGTGGTGGAATCGGCGGTTCTCCGCTTCCGTCCCATCATGCTCACCTCCTTCGCCGAAGTGCTGGGCATGATTCCCCTGATCCCCAACCCCTTCTGGAGCCCCATGTCCGTGGCCTTCATCGGAGGCCTCTCCGTGGCCACCCCTCTGGGCCTCCTCTTCGTACCGGCCCTCTACTCCTTCTGGTTCAATGTCAAAGAACCGGAGGAAATCGTGGAACAGTTTGGAGAACGGGGAGAAGAAAAGCGGGAAAAGAAAGAAGCCAAAAAAGAAGCGAAGAAAAGAGAAAAGAAATAAATAAAAATCCATCCTGAAAAGGGGTGGATTTTTTTATGGGGCTGCAGGGAGCCCCGCCCCCCTTGCGCCCTCTTGAGGGGGAGAGGGCCACGAAGTGGCGCGGGGGTGCGGGAGGGTAAGAATCGAAAAGATACTCAAAGCAGAGCAGGCCGCCAAGGCAGCCTAAACTCATCGCCCCCAGGGCGACATCACCACCCTCTGAACCCTCTGAACCCTCTGAACCTCCCCACCGACTTGTATTTATCGACCAATGTCTCACTATCGCCATGTACCGAGATTCTTCGCCTACGGCTCAGAATGACGCGTTCGGCGGGAGGGTAAGCATAGAGCAGACTTCCCCCTCCGGGGTGCACAGCGAACACATTTTGTAGGAGCACAGCGACGCACAAAATGTAGTGAGTCGTTTCACCTTTAGGTGGAAGTGGTGCGCAGCACCAAAAGGGGTGCATTTCCGATGTGGAGACCCTGCAGAGGGTCTCCAAGTCGGGCGAAGTTGGTCCTTAGCCTGCACATAAAAGGACTATCCTATGAATCGCCCGACCGAGCCTAAGCCCGGTTTTATGGTTTTAGCTGCCGACAGGCAGCCTATAAACTCATCGCCGTAGGCGATACCACAACCCTCAGCGGCGAAGCCGCTGTCAAACTTCAGAACCCTCCGGCCGAAGGCCGGTCAATCTTAAGAACCTTTCTCCCACTTTTGAACCCTCTGAACCCTTTGAACCCTCTGAACCCTTTGAACCTTCTGAACCCTCTGAACCCGGGGCCGCCCCTGGCGGCCCCTATAATATGTATATAAAATTTCATTTGCAAAACAATTTCCACTATGCTACAATAGTCCTGCTGGGATGGCCCGGCTTTTTTAAATGCAAAGTTTGCAAATTTCTGTTGACTTGTGCATTATGCTTATGATATACTGGTTAAGCATGTTAATTGGCCGCGGGCCGAGAAAGATTGAGTGAGGTGTAAAGAATGCGTGAAGGAATTACTCTTGCATGCACAGAATGCAAGCGCCGCAATTATCGTACAAACAAGAATAAAAAGAATACGACCGAACGTATCGAAATGATGAAGTATTGCAAATGGTGCCACAAACACACTCTGCATAAAGAAACCAAATAATTTTGAGTGATTGAAACTGGGGTGTGAGCATGGCCAAGGCGAAGCGTAAGACACAGGCAGCGAAAGCACAGGAAGCTAATGCTTCATGGACCAGGTTTTTCAAGGAAACCAAGATGGAAATGAAAAAGGTCATCTGGCCTGAAAAGCGCCAGATGGTCCAGTATACCATTGCCGTCATTGTGTCCGTGATTTTGGTTTCATTCCTGATCGTTGCAGTAGACTTCGTATTCAGTGGCCTCTCCAAATTATTAGTACACGCTGTGGGCTGAAAGGAGAGAGACTATGTCGGATATGGAAGTTGAAAACAAGAATGTAAAAGCAGAAAATCAGGCTGAAGTCAGTGCTCCGACCGAAATTGGCGAACCCACCGAGGGCGCCAAGAAAGATATCCGCTGGTATGTTATTCATACCTATTCCGGATATGAAAATAAGGTCAAAGATACGCTGACAAGGAAAGTTCATTCCATGGGGATGGACGATACCATCCGTGAAATTCTGCTCCCACTGGAAGAAGAGGAAGAAGAAAAGGACGGGAAGGTAAAACTTGTCTCCCGTAAAGTATTCCCCGGCTATCTTCTCATCAGGATGGAAGTGAATGACAGGAGCTGGTACGTGGTTAGAAATACACCGGGCGTCACCGGATTCGTAGGAACCACCACCAAGCCCATTCCGCTTTCCGATGAAGAAGCTGAAAAAATCATTCATGGCGGCACCAAAGCAGCAAAGAATGAAACCGATGTAAAACCGGGTGACCGGATTCGCATAACAAAGGGCGTGTTCGAAGATCGGACCGCCGTGGTCCTTGAAGTTTCCGATGACAGAACCAAAATCAAGGCTGACATCAGCAACTTCGGTACCACTACTACGATAGAGCTGGAAGTCGGTTCTTTTGAACCTCTTCCTTAAATATACTCTTGTGAGACTGTCTTGAACTAGGCTCGTCTCACTGTGGGAGGGCCCGTTACAGCCCGAAATTACCACATTCCCAATACGGATAGGAGGTGTAACATTATGGCAAAGAAGATTTCTAAAATCGTAAAACTGCAGGTTCCGGCAGGCAAAGCTACCCCGGCACCGCCAGTAGGCCCGGCCCTCGGCCAGGCAGGCGTTAACATCATGGCCTTCGTTAAAGACTTCAACGATCGCACTGCAAAGCAGGCAGGCCTGATTATCCCTGTAGAAATTACCGTTTTTGAAGATAGGAGCTTTACATTCATTTGTAAGACTCCGCCGGCAGCTGTTCTTCTGAAGAAGGCTGCAGGCATCGAAAAGGCTTCCGGTGAACCCAACAAGAAAAAAGCTGGCAAAGTCACCAAAGCCCAGGTCAAGGAAATCGCTGAAACAAAGATGCCTGACCTGAACGCTAACGACGTAGAAGCAGCAATGCGTCTCGTTGAAGGCACAGCCCGTTCTATGGGCATCGAAGTTGTAGACTAAGACTGACCCGTTCGTGGCAGGGTAAATCCCCAATGACCACATAGGAGGAAACAATGGCAAAACTGACAAAGAAACAGAAGGCAGCTGCAGCCATCGTTGACAGTCATAAGCTCTATGACCTCGACGAAGCTGTAAAGCTGGTCAAAGAAGCAGCATCCGCAAAATTCGATGAAACCATCGAAGCTGCTTTCAATCTCAATATCAACCCGAAATACGCTGATCAGCAGCTCCGCGGCGCTACCGTTCTCCCCGCAGGCACCGGCAAAACCAAGAAAGTCCTGGTTTTCGCAAAGGACCACAAGGAAGACGAAGCAAAGGCAGCAGGCGCTGACTACGTAGGCGGAAAAGAACTGGCCGATAAGATTATGCAGGGCTGGATGGACTTTGACGTCGTAGTGGCTACCCCGGACATGATGGCTGTAGTTGGCCGTCTGGGCCGTATCCTCGGACCGAAAGGCCTCATGCCAAACCCGAAGGTTGGCACCGTAACCATGGATGTTACCAAGGCTGTCAACGAAATCAAAGGCGGCAAGGTTCAGTACCGTACCGACAAAGCAGGCAATGTACAGGTTATCATCGGCAAAGCATCCTTTGACGAAGACAAACTGAAACAGAACCTTCTGGCTATCTACAACACCATTGCAAAAGCACGTCCTGCTTCTGTAAAAGGTGTGTATATGAAGAGCCTCACCATCAGCTCTACCATGGGACCTGGTATCCACCTGGATATCTCCGCGGTAGCAGCACCGAAAGCTTAATAAGCCTATTTACACTTAGCTTAAGACCGGCGGTAAATCTTTTTAAAGGGCCAAAGCCCGCCTCCCGAGGCTGAGTACTGGAACGCCAGTACACGACCTCGCAGGCTCTGCGGGGTCGTTTTAGCTAACGTGATAAATATAAAATCAATAGCAGAGGAGGTGTACTCATGAGCGAAGAAAAGTACGAAGTTAAGATCCGTCCCGAAAAGGAAGCTGTCGTTGCAGAAATGAAAGACAGACTCTCCTCCCAGGGCGTTGTTCTCCTGACATTCAACAAACTGACAGTAAAGGACGCAACACTGCTGCGTCGTAAATTCCTGGCACACGGCGTTGAATACAAAGTTATTAAAAACACACTGACTCGTATTGCAGCTGACGAACTTGGCCTGGAAGGCCTTGACGATCTGCTCCAGGGCCCGAACGGCATTGCAACCTGCAAAGACGATCCCGTAGCACCGGCAGCAGCTCTGAAAGAATTCCTGAAAGAAACCAAGAGCGAAGCAATCACCGTCAAAGCAGGCGTACTCGATGGCAAAGTCATCGACAAGGACGCTGTCAAAGCACTGGCAGATCTGCCAAGCAGAGAACAGCTCCTCGGTATGGTCGCAGCCACCCTGCTGGCTCCCATTTCCGGGCTGGCACGTGCCCTCAACGGCAACATCCAGAACCTCGCATATGCTCTCGAAGCTGTGCGTAAACAGAAAGAATCTGCGTAAGATTTACGCGTAAAATCATTCCATGGAGGAAACAAAAATGACAAACGAAGAAATCCTTGAAGCCATTAGCAATATGTCCGTTCTCGAACTCTCTGAACTGGTAAAAGCAATTGAAGACAAATTCGGCGTATCCGCTGCAGCTCCTGTAGCAGTAGCAGCAGCTCCGGCAGCTGGCGCAGCTGCAGCAGCTGAAGAAAAGACCGAATTCGACGTAATCCTGAAGGAAATCGGCGAAAAGAAGATTCAGGTTATCAAAGCCGTTCGTGAAATCACCGGCCTGGGCCTGAAAGACGCTAAAGCTCTCGTTGATGGCGCTCCGAAAGAAGTTAAAACCGGCGTAGCTAAAGCTGAAGCTGAAGAAATGAAGAAGAAACTGGAAGACGCTGGCGCAACTGTAGAACTGAAATAATTGCGGCTCTTTCAAAAAGCACGATAAAATGGAACCCTTTCGGGGGTTCCATTTTTATTGTCTATAGAAAACCCCCGGTTAGACCGGGGGTTCCAAAAAGCTTTAGCGATGAGTCTTTAATGGTTTAT
>NZ_UPZP01000036.1 GCF_900538805.1 uncultured Dialister sp. | reverse complement strand
TTTAGCGGCGCTATGCCTTGAGTTGCTTTTGAGTTTAAAAGCTGAGCGGAGAGCAAACTTCCCCCTCCGGGGGAAGTACCGCCGCAGGCGGGGATAGGGGTGCATTTCCATCGCGCCGCAGGCGCGGTTGTATGGTTTTCCTAGTCCACTAGCCCACCAGCCCACTAAAGTTGTTTTATCATACTGGCGGCGCAGCCGCCCACCACAACCCTCACGGCCTGAAAGGCCGTGTCAAACTTTAGAACCCTCAGGCCGCAGGCCTGTCAAACCTCGGCCCGAAGGGCCGTCAGCCCTCACGCCCAAAGGACGTGTCTCTACTGGTTAACCATCAGGTTCCGTGCGGATTTTTTAAGTTTCTGCAGCGCCTTTCCTTCGATCTGCCGGATTCTTTCGCGGGTGACGTCGAAGTAGCGGCCCACTTCTTCCAAAGTTCTTGTTTTCCCGTCCTTTAATCCGAAGCGGAGTTCCAGAACCTGTCTTTCTCTTTCCGTAAGGCCCTGCAGGAGTTCTTCGATCTGTTCTTTAAGGAGGATGGAGCCCGCCGCATCGTCAGGGGCAATGGCTTCATGGTCTTCGATGAAGTCGCCCAGATGGGAGTCTTCTTTTTCGCCAATCGGCGTTTCCAGAGAAATGGGGTCCTGGGCGATTTTTTTGACTTCCCTGATTTTCCCGACGGAAACGCCCATAGCCTTGGCCAGTTCTTCGTTGGTGGCTTCCCTGCCCTTTTCCTGAAGGAGCTGGCGGGAAATGCGGTTCAGTTTGTTAATGGTTTCCACCATGTGCACCGGCACGCGGATGGTTCTTGCCTGGTCCGCAATGGCTCTGGTGATGGCCTGGCGGATCCACCAGGTAGCATAGGTGGAGAATTTATAGCCCTTGGTGTAGTCAAATTTATCCACTGCCTTCAAGAGGCCCAGATTGCCTTCCTGGATGAGGTCCAGGAACTGGAGGCCCCGTCCCAGGTACTTTTTAGCAATGGAAACTACGAGGCGGAGGTTTCTGTCCGCCAATTCCTTTTTCGCTGCCTGGGCCTCTGCCTTTTCTTCTTCCGTGGCGTCGTCGCGGCTTCCCTTTTCCACCTGCTTGGCCAGCACGATTTCCTCTTCGCTGTCCAGAAGCTTCAGGGCGCCGATTTCCTTCAGGTACATCTTGACGGGATCATCGATGGTGACGGTGTTGTCGATGTCGGGAACCGGTTCCTTTTCCGCCTCTTTCACTTCTTTTTCCAGTTCTTCTTCCTCTTCCAGGAAGTCCATATCCTCTTCCGACACGTCCTCGTCGAAGCTCACTTCGTAGTGGTCGTCGTGAAGGGCTTCATAGAGGTTGGACAGGTCTTCCCCGCTCAGATTCTTTTCCGATACAAGCTCCATGATGTCCTTATTGGAAATCGTACCGCTCCCTGCTTTTGCGGTCAGTTCATGAATCCACTGCTCCAATCTTTCATCCTGTACTGCCATAATAGTATCCCCCCTTAACTAGGCTTGGGAAACGGCGGTCTTTCAACGATTTCCCCTGCGTCCCCTCTTCCGGACCGGCAGGAAATCTTCCCCGCAACATTCCCACAGGCGCCCCTGTGATTCTGAATTCCTTATTTCAAAGCCAATATTTCCTTCGTCAGCTGAATGCAGAGCAGCTGTTCTTCCCTGGCTTTTTCCGGGTCGCTGCTGATCAGCTCCTGTGCTCTTTTCGTGTGAATACGGTACTCCTCCTGCAGATAGATTTTCTTCATGGGCCAGATATATTCTTCCTTCGGCACGGACCCCGGCTGCTCTCCTTCCATGCGCAGCTTCGCCAGGCGGCCGATGTCCTCCCTTGGCAGCATGCCTTCCACCGCTTCCGCCGAAAGGGGCAGGTGTTTTTCCTGCATGTCCTTCAACAGCTGGAAAAGCCGTCCATGAAATTCATCGGCAAACTGGTACCGGTCAAGTTCCTCCCAGCCCTCCGGCAGCATGTGGTATACCAGACAGTAATTGAGGAAACCGGCTTCCAGGAGCCTCTGCCTTTTCTTCAGCGGATTCATGTCGATTTCTTCTTTTTCCACCGGCACGTTCTGGGAAATATACACATTGGAGTTGTTCTTCTTTGCGTATACCAGTGCTTCGCTCCGAATCATGCCTTCGTCCATGTGCATGGCCCGGGCCATTTTCTTGATGAAGGCGTTCAGCTGGAAAGCGTCTCCCGTGGACAGAAGGACGGAAAACATGTCGTCCAGGATATGGTGCTGCCCGTCCAGGGTGGTGCTGTCGTACTGTTTCATAAGGGAGTGGAACAGGAAATCCATGGCCGGCTCCGCCTGCTTCACCGCCTCCAGGTACGCATCGCCGCCATGAAGGTTCACAAATTCATCGGGGTCTTTGCCCTCTCCCAAGTGAACCACCCGAAGCTTCAAACCCACGGAGCCTGCGATTTCCAGCGCCCGCTTCGTGGCGTTCTGCCCGGCTGCGTCCATATCATAGCTGAAAACCACTTCGTCCGCGTACTTCTTCAAAAGACGGGCCTGTTCAATGGTGAAGGCCGTGCCCAGAGAGGCCACCGCATTGGTCACACCGTGGGCATGGAGAGAAATGGCATCCATGTACCCCTCCACCATGATGGCCTGCTTTTTTGCCCGGATGGTGGGCAGTGCCTGGTAAATGGCAAAAAGGAGCCGCCGTTTATTGAAAATGGGACTTTCCGGTGAATTCAGGTACTTGGGCTTGCTGTCATCCATGACGCGGCCGCCAAAGGCCACGATTTTCCCCTTCAGGTTCCAGATGGGAAACATGCAGCGGTTGCGGAACACATCGTAGTAATGGCCGTTCTTATTGGCACAGAGCCCCGCATCCACCAGAAGGCTGCCATCGATTTTCTTTTTAGTCGTGAAATCGCGGTAAAGCTTGGACCAGTCCGGCGGTGCAAATCCCAGCTTGAACTTTTCGATGGTTTCCATGGTGAGATGGCGCTTGTCGAAATAGGCAAGGCCCGCCTTCCCCATCTGGGTTCTGGTGAGGCAGCTGTGGAAATAGGACCCCGCCAGCTCCGTCACCGACTGAAGCTCCCGGGCCCTCGCCGCCCGCCGCTTTTCCTCCGGTGATTCCTCACGCTCCGGTATTTCCATGTGGGCATAATCAGCCAGCCGCTGCACCGCCTCCATAAAGGTGAGATTTTCCATCTTCTCAACAAAAGTAATGGCATCGCCGCTGGCGTGACAGCCGAAGCAGTAATAAAATCCCTTGTCCGGCGAAACCGCAAAAGAAGGCGTCCGCTCCGGTCCGTGGAAGGGACAGGAAGCCATGTAATACCGTCCATGCTTTTTCAAAGGCACATAGGAGCCGATAAGGTCTGCCAGATTGATATTCTCTTTCAACTGTTGGATAAACTCATTAAAAGCAGCCATAATCCTCCTCACATTGCCCGGGAAAGCGGTGAATCCGCAGAATCCGGTTTCACCGGCATTCCCCTCAAACATTCATTCATAGAGTAAGAAAGCACCGACAGAAATGAGAAACATACAATAACTCAGTCAATCAGTGCTTATAGAGACCCGGAAATTTTACTTCCCTCCTACGGCAGAAGTCAGTTCCTTCCAGCGGGCAGCCAGAATATTCATATATAAACGGGGCGACAGACCGAAGCTGGCCAGGGAGTACCCGTCGCTCACCTCAACCAGAAGCGTCTTTCCCTCATCGGTAATGCCAAAATCAATAGCATAACCGGCAGGCGCCGATGTATAGGCCGCAACGGACCTGCGGAGGATATTCACATCCGGAAACACATCCCACCGGCCCTTGTACGGCGTAAGTCCCAGAATTTCCCCATGAAGCACCCACAGGCGCCATTCCGAAATAAAGCGCACCTTTTCGCTGCACCATACATCGATATCCTCCAGACCCCCGCCCAGCTTGATGAGATCCTCCGACTTATCCAGCACCGTGCCATGGAACCGCTTGATATCCTCCACCGGCTTCACAAACACATGCCAGTCCTCGGGGTGGCTGGTAATGGTAAACAGCGTGGATTTCCAGATTTTGCGGCCCGTAAAAGGAAGAAGTTCATCCGGATAGTCCAGGGGCGTAAGCTTCACGCCGAACCGCTCCAGCGCCACCTTCACATCCGACACCGTCCCCACCACCGGATCTTCCGGCTCATTATCCGTAATAGAATACACCGCCTTGTACTTCACCACAGGAATCTCCAGCTCCCTGCAGCCGGTATAAGCATAATAACAGCTGGGATCATAAAACTCCCCGGTATGTTTGATACGGATATAAGCTTTCATGAATACTCTCCCATAGAAAAATACATATCGCTATAATTTTAATAATACCATTTACAGCCCATTTTTGCCAGTACCTATACCTCTTCATAAATGAATCAAAAGCAGAAACAGGAAACGAAACGCCCTCAAACTGCTCCCCTGCCGCTTCTATTTTTTCATGATTCATGAAGCAGGACTAAAAAAGAGCCGTAAAAGAAATTTCATCTTTCACAGCCCTCTTTGGCATCCATTAAGGAAGCGCTGATTAAATCAATGTCTGCTTTCATTCTTGAAATTTTATGCAATGCAAGGAATGGGATGACGAGAATAGCGAGCTATTTAAGGAATCCCATGACGAAGCAGTGCATAAAATTTCTTATGAAAGCAGACTCTGTGAATTAATCAGTGCTTCCTTAATGCCCCGGTATAGAACCGGGAAGATATGCCGTAAGGAAACTCATTTTGTCAGCCCTTCCGGTATATGGAAACTATTTATATAAAGGCCTGCTTTTACTTATATTGGGCGAGATGCCCGCGTACCCATGAACGCATACAGGAGGAAACATGTACGACACTTTTAAAGAATTGGGAATTGCACCGGAAATACTGAAGGCAGTGGAGGATATGGGATTTGAAGAACCAAGCCCCATCCAGAAAGCAGCCATTCCGATTGCTATGACCGGAAAGGATCTCATCGGCCAGGCCCAGACCGGCACCGGCAAAACAGCGGCTTTCGGCATTCCCATCCTGGAAAGGATTGACACATCCAAGCCGGGACCCCAGGCTGTTGTTCTTTCGCCAACCCGTGAACTGGCTATCCAGTCTGCGGAAGAAATCAATCATCTGGCCCAGTACCTTCCTATCCACGCCCTTCCTATTTATGGCGGGCAGGATATTGAAAGGCAGTTCAAAGCTCTCCGGAAGCATCCAAACATCATTGTGGCTACGCCGGGCCGTCTCATGGACCATATGAAGAGAGGCACCATTGACCTGTCCCATGTACAGGTTCTTGTGCTGGATGAAGGGGACGAAATGGTGGATATGGGATTCATCGATGATATCCGCACCATTCTGGCCGGTATTCCGGAGGAAAGACAGACCATGTTCTTCTCTGCCACCATGCCGGAACCCATCCGTCAGCTGGCTGAAACATTTCTGAAGGAACCGGAACTGGTGAAAATCAAGGCAGCCACTGTAACCATTGACCTCATCGAACAGGAATACATCGAACTTCCGGACCGCCAGAAATTTGACGCCCTCTGCCGTCTGCTGGATATGCAGGACCCGGAACTGGCCATCGTATTCGTCCGCACCAAGAGAAGATGCGACGAAGTGACGGAAGCCCTGAAAAAGAGGGGCTACATGGCAGAAGGCCTTCACGGCGACCTTTCTCAGCAGAAGCGTGACACCGTGGTGCGCCAGTTCAAGGAAGGCACCATCGATATCCTGGTGGCCACCGACGTGGCAGCCAGGGGCCTTGATATTTCCGGCGTCACCCATGTGTATAACTTCGATATGCCCCAGGATCCGGAAATCTACGTACACCGCGTAGGACGTACCGGCCGCGCCGGCAAGACGGGCCTGGCAGTGACCTTCGTCATTTCCAGGGAAATGGGACAGCTCCGGGACATCGAAAGAGTTATCCGCCGCCGCATCAAGAGACGGTCCGTGCCTACCCTTTCCGAAGTCATCGAAGGCAACCAGAAGGCTGCTATCGAAAGCCTTTCCGACACTGCCCAGGGCGGCGGTCTGGAAGAATACAGGGAAAGCGCGGAGGACCTCTTAAACGATGTGGACTCTGTATCCCTCGTAGCCGCTGCCATCAAGCTGCTCACCAAACAGCCCGACGTGACGCCGGTAAACATTACGGAAGAAATGCCCAACTTCCGCAGGCGCAAAGGAGCGCCCCGCCGCCACTTCGACGGAGACAGACCCAGGAGAAGAAGAAACTCCGAAGGCGGCCGCCGCTTTGAAGGCAAAAGACCGCGCCGTTTCGAAAACCGCTCCGGACAGCCCCGCCAGAACAATGGCAAAAACATTCACGAATCCAATTTCAAACCCTATTTCAGGGAAGACTGATAGAAAAGCAGGAAAGGAGAGCCTTTCCTGCTTTTTGAATGGTGGGGCTGCCGGCTCCGCTTACCGCAGGAAGCGCGATGGGAAGGGCTTCCCGCTGCCGTAAGGGGCATATAAAATTTATTGACCCAAAGGGCAATCCACTCACCCTTTGAACCCTCTGAACCTTATGAACCCTTTGAACCCTGGCCGCAAAGCGGCCTCCCTATAAAATACTTGTGAAAGAGAAGAGTTTAGTGTATTCTATATTTATGGAAATAAATATAAAGGAGGCATTCCTATGAAAAACATAATTATGATTAAAATTCCCGGCTGCCCCTACTGCGCCAAAGCCAGAAAGGCCATCGGCCTTCTGCAGCAGGAGGAAAAGTACAAAGATGTGAAGGTAGAGGAAATCGATGAGACCACCCAGCCTGAGCTGGCGGCGCCCTATGGAAAGGACTACTACTACGTACCAAGCCTTTTCATAGAAGGAAAGAAGTACTTTGAAGCCAAGCCCGGTATGGATTATGAAACCATTGAAAAAGCAGTGAAAGGTGTATTTGACGAAGCACTGAAGGGCTGATAAAACATTACAAAAAAGGCCGCAGATGAAGCGGCCTTTTGATTATGAGAGAGGGAAAAGAGATGGACCATTTCGAAGAGAAAAACAGGGGTTACTGGAATCAGAGGAGCCGCGGCTACAGCAGTCTCAGAAGGAAAGAACTGTCCGGCCCGGACAGGAAGGCCTGGGAAGCGTTTCTGCTGGAAAGGCTTCCGAAGGGCCGGCCCCTTCATATATTGGATGCAGGCACGGGGCCTGCCTTTCTGGCCATTATCCTTTCCCTTTCCGGATGCACGGTGACGGCCCTTGATTTTTCATCGGACATGCTGAAGGAAGCAGCGGCCAATGCAGAAAGGGAGGGCGCTGCCATTTCCTTCGTGCAGGGGGACGTGATGAATCTGCCCTTTCCGGACGATACCTTTGATGCCATCGTCACCCGCAATGTGACCTGGAATCTTCCGGATGTGCCTAAAGCCTATGCATCCTGGCTCAGGGTATTGAAAAAAGGCGGCGTCCTTCTCAACATGGACACCGATTACGGCCCCATGGATTTCACCGTCACCTCCAGACTGGCTAAAAATGCCCACCACGGCGTAGAGGACAGCCTGATTCAGCTCTGCCAGGAACTGAAGGACTCCGTCCGTATCAGCACCCACCGCCGCCCTGGCTGGGACGTGGAAAGACTTTTGTCCCTGGGCTTTTCTGAAGTGACTTTGGAAAAAGATATCCGTCCCCTGGTCCACCTGTCCAAAGAGTGGGACTATGACCCGGCGCCTCTTTTCTGCATTCGGGCGGTGAAGGATAGGAATTAGAAGATAGAAAGTAGAAGATAGAAGGTCGAATTTACGCTTCTATCCTTGTTCTTTGTGATACAGTTCTTCTGCATTTTGACTATGTAAATAGAGAAAGGCGAAAGGGCCCTGAAGGGATTTTCTTCTTCCTTCTGTCATGTGCACATCCTTATAAGGAACAGGGGGAGGGGAAAGGAACTTCCAATATTCATCGCCTTTCTCCGGTATACCGAAAACTGAAAAGCTCCTGAGGAAAAACCTGTTAGAAATCCTGGTGGCAATTATGGCTTTCATTTATTTTCCTTGACGACACAGACATTCCGCTTCGGCGGCTGCCCCTGGCCGATTCACCGAAAAAGTCAGCCTGAGCCCTACCGCGTATCAGCATGGGACAAATCAGGAGTTTTTCCATGCAAAAAGCAGTCCTTACGGGCTGCTTTTTTGTGCTGGAAAAAAGATTTTTTTACTTTTTCTTATAAAATGGCGCCCCCAAGGCGCCGCCATAACCCTCTGAACCCTTTGAACCTATACGATGAAGACACTGCATAAATTATGACTCTGCAGGCAGCATCCTCTTCTTCATCTCCAGATACCGGTCCGTATAGTAGGGACGGACCTGGGATTCCCGCAGGTCGTAGCCGTAGGGGCGGCGGCTGATGGCGATGAGAGGGGGAGCCTGGATTCTTTTAGCCACGGCAAACCCGGCAAAGAGGTTCCACCAGCGTTCCAGATCCTTGATGAAATCGGCGCTTGTGGGGAAAAGATCTTTCACCTTTACCTGGCAGCCCAGGTGTTCTTCCAGATTTCCATGGGCGTACCAGCCAAGGATATCCTCCGGCGTATTTCTCTGCCAGGGTTCTATGAAGCTTTTCAGGAGGTAGTCATGGTATTCGTAAATGAGGGGATCCCCCAAACCCTTTGTGACGTCCTGGTTTTCAGAGAGCTCGGCGCTTGGCTTTACGGTAAAAATCCCTTCGGGAATGACGTTTCTCCCGTACCATTGATTCAGCGCTCTTCCCAGTTCATAAATCTGGTACTTCCAAAGGTCCGCCGTAGCCGCCAGGGCGCCGGCCAGGTCGCCGTAGAGGGTGCCGTAGCCTACGGTCATTTCCGTTTTGTTGGCGTTGCAGGTAAAGATACCGCCGAAGGCGGCGGACAGGGCGGAAAGGATGCGGCTGCTCCTATCCCTGGCCTGCATGTTTTCCTTCATGAAACCGGTGAGGTGGATATTTCCGCTTCCAACGGGAAGCCCTTCCAAAGCAGCGGCGGTTTCATCGATGAAGGAGCCGATGGGAATGGTGAGATAGGGGGATTCCAGATTGTCTGCCAGCTTTTTGGCCAGGCCCTTTGTCATCTCCGAATTGAAGCGGGTAGGCGTATTCACCAGCAGCAGATGACCCTCCGGAAGGACGGAGCGGTAGAGGGCAGCGTTGACAGCGGAGTCGATGCCGCCGGATACGCCGATGACCACACGGTCCACGTGGATGGAGGAAAGGAACTTCTTCACCCCGTAGCGGAGGGCCGGAAGGAGGAGACTGCATCGAAAGGGGTCCATGGGGGTCTCAGGAATCAGATTTCCATGTTCCCGGTCAAAAAGGAAGAAGCACCGGGGCTCCTCATAGGGACGGGCTTCGGCGGTAAGGCGGCCTTCCCGGTCATAGGCGGCGGTCATGCCGTCGAAGGTGTAGCAGGTTTTTCCGTTATTCTGGAGGCCCCGCTGGTTCACGTAGACCATGGGAATGTGCAGTTTGGAGAGAGCGGCGCCCAGCATGCGGTGCCGCTTTTCATTTTTGCCCAAAGTGAAGGGGGAAGCGGAGAGGTTGAAGAAAAGGGAAATGTTTTTCTTCGCCAGAATGGACATGGGCGATAGGCTGTAGTTCTCGTCCCAGCTGTCTTCGCAGAGAAGGACGCCGGCCCGGATGGTCTCTTCACCGGCAGGAAGAAGGAAGGGGGTGAGAGCGTCTTCTACGGGAAGATTTTCTTCCATTGCCTTCTGGCGAAGGGAGGTGAAATAGCGCCGATCATCGAAGCAGCGGTAATTGGGAAGAAGGGTTTTGATGACATAGGGGTGACTTCCATTTTCCGGAACGAGGAAATGCCCATCGGCAGCGGCAAAGGCGGCGTTGTATTTTCTAGGTCTGCCGTCGTCATTTGTTCTCTCCCAGTCTATGGCACAGCTGCCCCAGAGGATGGTCATACCCCTGGCTGCTGCGGCTATTTTTTCATTATAGGCTTCACATTCCCGGAGAAAGGCGCTTTGGTCCCACAGGTCGCCGATGAGGTAGCCGGTGAGGCACATTTCCGGCAGCACCAGGATATGGGCGCCTTTTTCTCTGGCCATTCTGATTTCCTCTTCTATCTGTTTCCAGTTTTCCCGAATGTTTCCGGGAATCACATCAATCTGGGCGGTGGCGATTTTAATCATGGCAAAGCCTCTTTTCTTTTTGATGATTTCCTTTCCTTCATTGTACAGGCAGGAAGCAGGCCTGTAAATCTTTTATTTCCTCTGCCATCGATTGACTTCAAGTGAACTTTAACCGGTATAATGAAATCATATGGTTCTATAAAAGGAGAAATTATGCTTTCTTTGTTTAAAATCGCAGCTCTGGGGGCGGCCTGCCTCCTGCTGGCGGGCTTTTGGTTCATCAACCGGGACGAGATGGACCCTTTGATGACACCGGAACGACGGGCCCGCATAGAAGCGTCGCCCCATTACAGGGACGGGGAATTCCGGCCTGACGTGCCCCATGAAAAGGTGGAGGCGGATATGTCCTTCTGGAAGCCTTTCTTTTTCCCCACCGCCGGCGTCAATATGCCGGAGGAACCTATGCGGCATGAAAAGACGGACCTGAAATCCATCCCCCGGGAGGAAGACGTGGTGGTGTGGATGGGGCATTCTTCCTTTTATATGCAGATAGGCGGAAAGAAAATACTGATTGATCCCGTATCTGCCCGGTACGCCTCGCCTGTTCCATTCATTGCCGGGGCCTTTGATGGAAGCAATGTATACGGTCCGGACGACATTCCCGATGATTTGGACGTGATGGTGCTGTCCCATGACCACTGGGATCATCTGGACTATGATTTCGTGAAGAAAATAGAGCCGAAGGTAAAGTATGTGGTGACGGGCCTTGGCAATGGGGGATACTACGAAAAATGGGGCTATCCCCTGTCCAAAATCCATGAAGCTGACTGGAATGAAGAGGTGAAGCTGGATGGCCTTGCCATATGGGTGCTTCCTACCCGCCACTTTACCGGACGGATGCTTAAAAGAAACCAGACCCTTCCCGCTTCCTTTGCCTTCATCACTCCAAATCGGAAGGTATACTACAGCGGTGACGGCGGCTATGACGGAAGGTTCCGGGATATTGGAAAACAGTTTGGCGGTTTTGACCTGGCCTTGATGGAAGACGGCCAGTATAGCAGAAACTGGCACTCCGTCCATATGCTGCCTGAGGAAAGCGCAAAGGCAGCGGAAGAAATAGGGGCCAGGACAGTCATTCCCTGCCACAACGGCAAGTACGCCCTCTCTATCCACACCTGGCAGGAACCCTATGAAAGGATGGAAGAGGCGGCAGAGGGAAAATCCTTCCACCTCCTTACACCGGAAATCGGGGAAGCCGTCTATATGGGCGATGAAACGCAGCACTTCAGGGAATGGTGGAAAATGATGAAATAGCAATTTCATAGGGAACATAAACCTTCATCTATAGATTAGGGTTTGCACTTCATGCTGAGGGGCCGTGATAAAATGATAATCGTTTTTCACGGCCCTTTTCAGCAGAAATGGGGATAAAAATTTTCTTCTCAAACAGGAAAAACCATGGTATAATAAATTGTATTTTCTAGATATGAAAAAGCTTTGTGTCTTTGTGGTATAATAACAAAGATACATTGATTTTTGCAGTATACCCGAGGGGGAAAAAGAAAGAATGAAAAGAGAAGATATCCGCAACATTGCCATTATCGCCCATGTCGACCATGGCAAGACGACTCTTGTCGATGCCATGCTGAAACAGAGTCATGTTTTCAGGGACAACCAGAAAGTGGCAGAACGTGTCATGGACTCCAACCCGCTGGAAAGGGAAAGAGGCATTACCATTTTGGCAAAGAACACCTCTGTCATGCACAACGGTGTCAAAATCAACATCGTCGACACCCCAGGGCATGCTGACTTTGGCGGCGAAGTGGAACGTATCCTGAACATGGTGGACGGCGTACTGCTTCTGGTAGACGCCCATGAAGGCCCTATGCCCCAGACCAAGTACGTGCTGAGAAAGGCACTGGAACATAAGCTGAAACCTATCGTTGTCATCAACAAAATCGACCGTCCGGACCAGCGTATTTCCGACGTGGAAGGCGAAATTCTGGACCTCTTCATCGAACTGGAAGCAGATGACGACCAGCTGGATTTCCCACTGATTTACTGCTCCGCCAGAAACGGCATTGCCAAGCTCCATATGAATGATGAAGGCAAGGACCTGGGACCCCTCTTTGATGCCATCCTGAAATACTGCCCCTGCCCGGACGTGGATCCCGACGGCGGCCTGCAGGTTATGGTGACCACACTGGAAGCGGACGATTACCTGGGCAAGGTAGCCATTGGCCGTCTCACCCGGGGCACCGCTAAACAGGGTATGCCTGTAGCCATTACCGACGGCACCAAAATCCGCAGCGACCATATCGGCTCCCTCTTCACCTGGCAGGGAATGAAACGGACTCCCGTGCAGGAAGCTAAGGCCGGCGACATTATCGCCATGGCAGGCTTCAAGGATATCAACATCGGCGAGACCGTAGCTGATGCAACAAACCCCGAAGCCCTTCCGTCCATCCACATCGATGAACCTACCCTGTCCATGGTGTTCCATGTCAACAAGAGCCCCTTTGCAGGCAAGGAAGGGGACTTCGTCACCTCCCGCCACATCCGTGCCCGTCTTTATAAAGAAATCGAAACCAATGTGGCCCTTCGCGTAGAAGACACGGACACCTCCGATGCATTCAAGGTTTCCGGCCGCGGCGAACTTCATCTCTCCGTACTCATCGAAACCATGCGCCGTGAAGGCTTTGAACTGGAAGTTTCCAAACCCCAGGTTATTTACAAGGTTATCAATGGCAAGAAGTGCGAACCGCTGGAAAGACTGACCATTGAAGTGCCCCAGGAATTCATGGGCGCCGTCATGGAAGGCCTTGGACCCAGAAGAGCGGAAATGATCTCCATGGAAGAACTGGCAGGCTACATGAAGATGGAATTCTCCATCCCCGCCCGCGGCCTCATCGGCTTCAGAAATGAACTGCTCACCACCACCAGAGGCACCGGCATCATGTACCATGTCTTCCAGGGCTATGCACCCTACAAGGGCGACATTCCTGAAAGGACCAGAGGCTCCCTGGTGGCCTTTGAAGCAGGTGTCACCACCGCCTACGGCCTGAACTCTATCCTGGACAGAGGCGAACTCTTCCTGGAACCGGGTGTCGAAGTCTATGAAGGCATGATTGTGGGTGAAAACTCCAGAGACCAGGACATGGACGTGAACCCCTGCAAGAAGAAGCACCTCACCAACACCCGTGCTTCCGGCTCCGACGAAGCCATCAAGCTGCCGCCATGCCGCAAGTTCACCCTGGAATCTGCACTGGAATGGATTAACGATGACGAACTGGTGGAAGTCACACCAAAGAGCATCCGCATGAGAAAGATGGTCCTTTCCCGCCAGGCACGCTATAAGAACGCCAATGTAAAAAAGAGCCAGCAGTAATGGACTCCGCTTTATGAAATAAAAAAGACTGTGAAGAAATGGTCATCATTTCTTCACAGTCTTTTTTATATGGTTTCCCATCCGGCGTGGGGCAGTGGCGGAGCATGATGATAGGAAACTGGTTGCGAAAGGTTTCCTGTCCGGCATGGGGTATTGGTGGAGCATGGCGGCAGGAAACTATTGGCGAAAAGTTTCCTGTCCGGCATGGGACATTGGCGGAGCATAGCGGCAGGAAACTGGTTGCGAAAGTTTCCCTTTCAGCGTGGGGTGATTGCGTATTATCTCCATAGGAAACCCTTTTTATTCTTTCTTAAAAGTCCTTAATTTTTCAGCCATTTTAGTATATAATAAAAGTGTAAATACTGTTTGGAAAGGAGGACCTCTATGAAAAAGATTTTATGCATGGCCGCCGCCCTGACCCTGGCAGGCACGGGTATGGCCGGCGCTTTTGGCGGCATTATGGATACGGAAGTGGGATATGGATACAACAGCGCCGCCGACGGCATTCACAGCGCCCACATCGAAGTGAAGCCCATTCCCAAACTGGCAGTAGGCGCGGAATACCGTCACTGGAACAACCGGGGCAATGAAACGGACGTGTATGCGAAATATAAAATCGGTCATGTCTACGTAGGTGCCGGCAGCCGGAACTACTATGACCGGGATGCGAAAATGTTCGGACTCATTGAAGGAAAAGCCAATGTGCTGGGCCCTCTGGATGCCTATGCAGGGCTTCTTGTGTCCAGCGAAGAGCGGCAGTACAAGGCAGGCCTTGCGCTGGACCTGATACCTACTTCCTTTGATATCGACGTGAACTACACCTACTACGACAGGGATGATGTAGACAATGAAAGCGGCGTAGGCGTAGGTTTGAATTATCATTTCTAAATCCGGCAATACAAAAGCGGTACTCATCATGGAGTACCGCTTTTTGCATGCAATTTATCGGATAGTATATTCCTTTCCTGTGCCCGGTGCATACACCAGGGTGGCTGTGTTCCGAGAACTGTAATAGCCGGAAGTAATCTGCTGCCCTGTGGCCGGGTCGTAGACATAGTACTTTGCAGGTACGGAAATAAGATCACCGCTGCGAGCTGTCGTTCTACCGCTGCTGTCAGCCCGCCAGTTCCAGGTGGGGCTTTTGCTGGCATAATTTGAAATCGGGCCGTTTTGAGAAGAATAGTAAGCTAAAACGTAGTAATTATTCTTAGCAGTTACTTCTCTCCCTAATGACCATATATCTCCCTGCTCAAAGGGGATGTTCAGCTCTTGAGCCAGCTTTTTCCCGGCTTCGGTTCCGGAATAGATATAGAGGGTAGAGTTTGCATTCAAAAGGGAACCCAGCCCGTTATCGTTATTCTGAATGGCTTTGCCAATCATATCGGGAATGGACTGAGGAGTATCTTCATTTTTGGGATGATTATTTTCTGCCGCGTTCTCCATAAGACTGCCTGCATTGTTGAAAACGGTGCGGATGGAATCCCCCATGCGGCTCTGGCTGTAAATCAGAAATCCAATACCTGCGATAATGGCAAGGAGAAGGGCGTATTCGACCAGATCCTGCCCTTTTTCACCTATAGATATGTTCTTTTCCCCCATGGGATGCACCTTCTTTCTTAATGGATATTATTCTATCCTATGAAAGTTCTCCTGTCTATGAAAATATAAAATCCGCATAATTTCATGGGGGTATGATTAGTTTGAATGGGGGGAACACCTTTTGCAGGACTTTATCAGCGGACCGTGTTCCTGCCTTCGGGCCCTTTGACTACCATGGCTTCTTTGCCCCGGCCAAAGACGGAGGAGCCTCGGGCATATTCATTATTTTCCTCTCCGGTGAAAGCCTTGAAGCCGTACTTGGTTACCGGTATTACGGGAAGAGGCGCCCCGTGAGAAGCCAGTTTGGAACCGCCGGGCCCATAGACTTCCCATTCAGTTTCTCTTTTGGAAATGGGGTAATTGTCATTGGCGGCAGCGGAATATATGACAAGAAGGTAGGTGTCTGTTTTCTCGTTGGTTACTCTTCCGATGGACCATGCATCTCCTTCGTCATCGGGAATGCCCAGCTGCTTTGCCAGAGTATCGCCGGCCTTTGTGCCGGAGTAGATATATTCATTTTCCTTCAGAAATAACGTTCTGCTCCTGATGGCAGAGCTGATGGAATCAAGGAAGGGCTTATAGTCGGGAGATGACCTGCGGGCGCCTGTCTCAATCAGACTTTCTGCCTGGTTAAAAACAGAATAAATGGATGAAGCCATGGAACGCTGGCTGTAAATGAAAAAGCCAAGGGAAGTGATGATGGCCAGGAGAAGGGCATATTCTATGATGTCCTGTCCCTTCTCGCCGGAAGGTCTGCTGCTTTTCATGGTAAATCCTCCGGTCTGTTTTCAAAGAGAAGAAATTTATTCTACTTTATCCCAGTCCGGGCGGCGGTCGCGGAACACGTTGATCCGGCTCCGCACCTCGTGAATCACATCGGTGTCCACCCGGCCGAAGGCGATTTCTTCGTCGCCTTCCAGATGGCATATGTCCTCGCCCCAGGGGTCAAGGAGCAGGGATTCTCCGGCGTATTCCGTATCTCCCGATTTCCCGGCCTGGTTTACGGCGGCCAGGTAGAACTGGTTTTCAATGGCCCTGGCCCGGTTCAGGGTGACCCAGTGATGATTCCTGATTTTAGGCCAGGCGGCGGGTACGAAGAAAAGGTCCACTCCCTCCAGCGCTTCCCGCCGGATGAGTTCAGGGAAGCGGATGTCGTAGCATATGGCCATGGAGCAGGAAAGGCCATCCAGCTCGAAATGGGCCAGATGGTTGCCCATGCGGAAGAAGCCTGGCTCTCCGGACAGGGAGAAGCCATGGATTTTATCATAGCTCTCCACCAGGCTGCCCGTCCGGTCAAAGATATAGGAACGGTTATAAATATCATTTCCCACTTTCACGGCCGTGGTGCCGCCGACGATATTGACGTTGAAACGGGAAGCCATAGAAGAAAGAAGTTCGCAGGTTTCCTTCCCATCAGCGTCAGCCAGTTCAGCCAGATTGGCCTTTGGGAAAAAGCCGGTGTTCCATGTTTCCGGGAGCACCAGAATGTCCGGCTTCTTCTCCATGGCCCTTTCCATCAATTCTTTGGCATGGGCAAAATTAACACTGGGATTTCCCATTTCTACATGCATCTGCAGCAGTGCGATTCGTAATTTCATGGATAACCTCCTTTGGATGGTGAGATAGTGGGCTGGTGGGATGGTGGACTGATAGGTTGTATTCCCGAAATGCGAAAAGGTTCAGGCGCCTTTGGCGCCCGGGTTCAAGCCGCCATTGGGCTGCAGCCCTGGGCGGCTCCGGTTCAGCCCACAGAGCGGGCTGGTTCAGAGGGAAGTGTTGTATCGCTGACGCGGCAGCGAAAACCATACAACCGCGCCTGCGGCGTGTAGGAAATGCGCCATGCTTCCCCTTGGTTACTGCAGCCCCTTCCCTATGGGAAAGGAGGGAGCGAGCGTAGCGAACCTGCCGCCGAAGGCGGCATATAAAATTCATCGCCCGAAGGGCGATACCACCACCCTCTGAACTCTCTGAACCTTCTGGACCCTCTGAACCTGGGCTGCGAAACGGCCCTCATTTCTCTCATTATATCATCAAAATAGGGAATAATAAAAACCTCCCGAAGGAGGTTTCTTTTAATTATAGAACTGGATGGATGCGTTCACCAGGTAGGCGGTGTCCAGGGTGCCTGCGGTTTCGTAGGAGGAATGCATGGCCAGCTGGGCAAGGCCGATGTCCACGGTGGGCATGGAGACCTGGGTATTGGAAATATTTCCCAGGGTGGAGCCGCCGGGATTGTCGCTCCGATTGGTGAAGGTCTGCACGGGGATGGAAAGACCTCTGCACAGTTCCTTGAATCTTGCGGCGGAGAGGCCGTCGGTGGCGTAGCGCTGCTGGGCGTTGTATTTGATGACGATGCCGCCGTTGATGACGGGACGGTTCACGGGGTCCGCATATTCCGGATGGTTGGGATGGACGCTGTGGGCGTTGTCTGCGGAAATCATGAAGCTTCTGGCGGTCATGGCCATGGTTTCGTCATAGGAATAGCCAAGGGAATAGGACAGCCTTTTGAGTACGGTTGAAAGGAAGGGGGAGCCGGCGCCCCGGGCGGTGGCGCTGCCTACTTCTTCGTTGTCAAAGAGGGCATACACGGAAATATGCTTTTCCTTTTTGCCCCGCATGAATCCGCGAAAAGCAGCGAAGGCGCACTGCAGATCATCCAGTTTCGGCGAGGAAATGAATTCCTTTTCTTCGCCCCAGATGGTGCCGGGCACCCGGCTGTAAAGGTAGAGGTCATGGGCCAGGATGTCTTCTGTTTTCACCTTGGCGGAAGCGGCGATGACGTCCATGAAGGATGTTTTCTCAGTGGAAAGACCGTAGAGAGGAAGAAGGTCCTTCTGCACATTCCAGTCCTTTTTGTGGTTCACGTTCCTGTCCATGTGGATGGCCACGGATGGGATGACAAGCATGGTGCCGTCCACGGCCGCCAGCTTCTGGGCAATGTGGCCGTTTTCCCGCACAATGAGCCGTCCTGCTACGGAAAGCGGTCGGTCAAGCCAGGTGGACATAATCATGCTGCCGTAGCCTTCCACGTTCAGTTTTACATAGGGGCCTTCCTTGATTTCCGGATTTTCCTTGATTTTAAAGCAGGGAGAATCGGCATGGGAGGCCATGATATGGAAGGAGTGGGCCCCCTCTTTTGGCACCGTAAAGGCGATGAGGGCGCTTCCGTTCCTTGTGACCACGTATTTCCCGCCCTTTTCAATATGCCAGGGGTCTTCTTCCCGGATTTCCGTAAATCCGGAATAGAGAAGGGCCTCCTTCACTCCGTGGACTGCATGAAATACGGAGGGCGAGCGGGCGATGAAATGGATGAGGTTTTCGCCGACTTCCACAGTCGTTTCAGGTTTCTCCACGTTCATTATTTCTTATGGTTCACCTTTCTCTGGTATACCGCTTCTGCCATCTGGGCCCGTGCACGGATGACGGGGTTATTGGTATTGATGGAGGTGGGAGTGAAATTGCTGGTGTAGTGAAGGGTTTTCGTTTCCTTTTCCATTTCCACCACCTGAATGGTGCCGGCGGTGCGGTCATAGGCATAGGTATAGGTGCAGGTGCCGCCATCAATGGCTTCCACCGCTACGAAATGGAGGATTTCGTGGCCGTTGGTGGTGGTCTTCACACTGGTTTCGTCCATGTCGATGGAAATGGTGTCATTGTATTTCCAGTAGTTTTCTGCAGAAACGGTCATGGAACCTGCAGCAATAGCAGCAGCCACGCTCAGGGCAATCATCATTTTTTTCATAGGGGTTCTCACTTTCCCGGGAGAAATCTATTCCCGTTACATACTAATGAAATCTATATTATTATAACATATGTGAAGAAGAGACAAAAAGGAATTAGTGGGATAGAGACCGCCGTCGGCTGTCGGCTGTCGGCTGCCCGCTGTCCGCTGTCCGGCGGCAAATCCCGTAACGCTGATTTCAGATTCTTCGTCCGTTAGGACGATACCAAAACCCTTAGCCCCGCCGGGACTGTTAAACCTAAGAACCTTCGGGGCGGGAGCCCCGTCAAACCTAAGAACCTTCACGCCCGTCAGGGCGTGTCGAAAGGGCGATACCACACCCCCTGAACCCTTTGAACATTCTGAACCCTTTGATCCCTTTGCGTCTGTTATAATAGACAGTAGGAAAAACAGAAATGGAGGGCTTATGATGAACTACGGATTTACTGTTTCCTATGACGGAAGCCGCTATGAAGGCTGGCAGCGGCAGGTGCGGACGAAGGAGACCATCCAGGGAAAGCTGGAAGATACGCTGGAGAAAATCACGGGAGAAAAGGCGCAGGTCATCGGCGCCGGAAGAACCGATGCCGGCGTCCATGCCCTGGGGCAGTATGCCAATTTCCATCTAAAGGAGGCGTATGACCTGAAAATGCTTGAGGATGCATGGAACAGGGCTCTTCCCGATGACATTTCCATTCATGGCCTTACCATCATGGATGAAAGGTTCCACAGCCGCTTTTCTGCTAAGGAAAAGCATTACCGCTACTCCATCCGGGTGGAGGCGGAGAAAAATGTTTTCCGCCGCCGCTATGTGTGGCAGCTGGGGGAGCGGCTGGACGTGGAGGCCATGAGGAAGGGCGCCGTCCTTCTTCTGGGAACCCACGATTTTACCTCCTTCTGCGGGAACAAGCATTTTAAAAAATCCGCTCTCCGCACTATTTTTGATATTTCCCTGACCCTTTCGGGCGGAGAACTTTCCATAGACTATAGGGGCGATGGCTTTTTGCAGAATATGATACGCATCATCACCGGCACTCTGGTGGAAATCGGGGAAGGAAAGAAAAGACCCGGGGATATCCCCATCATTCTGGAAGCAAAGGACCGGGCGGCAGCCGGTTTCACTGCTCCGCCGCAGGGGCTTACGCTGGTGAAAGTGACGTATTGAAATACAATTTCATCTTTTTATGAGGGAAGCACTGATTCAATCAGTGTTTGCTTTCATTCTTGAAATTGTATGCAGTGCTAGGGAAGCACTGATTCATTCGCAGAATCGAATTTCATATGTATTTTTATCCAATGCTACGTCATAAGTCTCCTTAAATAGCTCGCTATTCGCG
>NZ_UPZP01000035.1 GCF_900538805.1 uncultured Dialister sp. | reverse complement strand
ACAACCCTCAGCCCGAAGGGCTGTCAAACCTTAGAACCCTAAGAACCTTCTGAACCCTCACGCCGCAGGCGTGTCCATAAGCCGCCACCACAACCCTCTGGCCACAGGCCGGTCAATCTTAAGAACCCTCACGCCAAAGGCGTGTCCATATGGTATAGTATACATAGAAACAAAGCGGAAGGAGGAATACCATGTTATTTACACCCATCGACAGAAGCCAGTGGGACAGGGAGGAGTATTTCTCCTATTTCCTGGACGAAGTGCCCTGCATGTACAGCATGACGGTGAACCTGGACGTGACGCCCATTATGAAGAGAAAGGAGCGGCCCTATCCGGCCATGCTCTATTTCCTTTCAGTGGTGGAGAACCACCACAAGCGGTACCGCATGGGCTTCAATGACAAGGGGGAGCTTGGGTATTTTGACATCGTCCACCCCAGCTACACCGTTTTCCATAAAGACGACCACACCTTTTCCAGTCTCTGGACGGAGTACAGCGAAGACTATGGCCATTTCCTTGCGTCCTACGAGGACGATGAGGCCCGCTACGGCAGGGTGAAGGGACTCTTCGGGAAACCGGACCGGCCGGTGAATCTTTTCCCCGTGTCCGTCATCCCCTGGGTGCCCTTCCAGTCCCTCCACCTCAGTTTCCCTAAGGCCTTCCGCTTCTTCTTCCCCATGTACACCCTGGGCAGGCTCCACCGGAAAAGGAGCCATTACTACATGCCCCTGGCCCTGGAGGTGCACCATGCGGTGTGCGACGGCTACCATGCAGGCCGTATTTTCAAAGAGGTACAGGCCCTCATTAATCAGTGGAGGTAGGACATGGAAAGAAATGAACTGATGCACATTCTGGAGATAAAAGGCCTCCTCTCCGGAGAAGACAGCTTCACCCTGGTCAGCGGCAGGGAAGCGGCGGTGGTTCCCGTGACCATGGCCCATGTGCTGGTGGTGAAGGACTGCCTTCCGGAAGAGGGAAAGACCCTGACCGCAAGGCTCCTTGCAGCCTATGAAGAGGATTCTCCATTGATTGTCATGAACCACGGGGACATCCTTCGGCTCAGGCTGAAGGAAATGGAAATCCGAAAGCCCGGCGACAGGGAAACCATCCTCTTTGACAGCCGGAAGGCAAAGGAAAGGGACCTTTCCTCCTATGACCTTGGCTCCCTTGAACATACGGTGCATCGCCTCCTTGCCCCCGGAGGCTGCCCCTGGGACCGGTCCCAGACCCATGAGACCCTGCGCACCTATTTCATCCAGGAAGTCTATGAAGTCATCGATGCCATCGACAGGAAAGACATGGACAACCTGAAGGAGGAACTGGGGGACGTGCTCTTCCAGATCATCTTCCACGCCGCCCTGGCGGAGAAGGAAGGGTACTTCTCCATGCAGGACGTGGCAGACGGCGTCAGGGACAAAATGGTGCGCCGCCACCCCTTCGTTTTTGACAAAAACGGCGGCGACAGCACCATTTCCGCCCCCCGGGAGTGGGAAAAAAGGAAAAGAATTGAAAAAAACAGGAAATATCTGCTTTCCGGCGTGCCTAAAGGCTTGCCAAGTCTGCTATTAACGTGTATAATTCAAAAGAAAGTTAGTTCCAATGGGCTTCAGGACCTTCTATTTCCTGAAGACCTTCCGGTGGACTTGAAGCAGCAGATTTCCCGCTTCCTGGAAGATGACCGTGAAATGGACAGGGAAAAGAAAGCAGGTATTTTCCTCTTCGCCCTGGTCCATTATCTGCAGGAAAAAGGAATCGAGCCGGAACTGGCTTTGCACCGCTCTGACACAGACTTCATGAGCCGGCTTCGTTCTTTTGAAGATTTCGTCATGCAGAAGGGGAAAAACCTTTCGGACATGAGCCCGGAAGAAACCCTGCGGTTATGGAAAGATTTCATTGCAGAATAACCTTCCCATTGGAGCTAAAGACGGTTTAACCGCCAATTATTAAAGGAGGATGTTTAGTTATGAACAAAACAGAACTCATCACAGCAGTTGCCCAGGAAGCAGAAATGACAAAGAAAGACGCTGAAAAGGCTGTCAAAGCAGTCCTTGACGTAGTATCCGGCGCTCTTGTAAAAGGCGACAAGGTACAGCTCATCGGCTTCGGCACCTTCGAAGTACGCCAGCGCAAAGCACGCGTAGGCCACAATCCTTCCACCCAGGCAGAAATCAAGATCCCGGCTTCCAAGACCCCGGCATTCCGCGTTTCCAAACAGCTGAAGGAAAAAGTCAACGCAAAGAAGACAAAAGCAAAGAAAGCAAAGAAATAATCTGTATACAGCGTAAAAGCCTCCCAATCGGGAGGCTTTTATTGTGGCTATGATTGAAACGAATAAGATTCGGGTCATTGATACGTTTTACCGATTCATTCCTTTTACTCATTGACGGATGGCTTTGTTTCACTTTACAATAGGGGAAATAGGGATTTGCAGGATACATTCCCATATTTATTGCGCGACTTAAATTTTGGACTTTGATAAAATAATAAATTTCAGAATATCCTTTATTTCTATGATGTTTTAACTTTTTGAATGCTGTTTTAAATGAAAAAGGAGCACCCTATGGAGAAGACATCATTTGGCCGGGAGGGAGAGGAACTTGCCAGGCGATATCTGGAGAAAAAGGGGTATCAGTTTCTGAATGGTAATTTCAGGACAGCCCATAGTGAAATCGACCTGATTATGAATGACGGAGGCACCCTTGTTTTTATAGAGGTGAAAAGCCGGCATAATCGGAGATACGGAGAGCCTGTAGAAGCGGTGAATCCGGCCAAGCAGAGGCATATCCGCATAGGTGCAAAAGCGTATGTTATGAAAAGAAGGATAGAGAACCGGCGCATCCGATTCGATGTGGTGGAAGTCATGGTCTCACCGGCAGGGGAGGCCAGATTCCGTCATACAAGGAATGCATTTTGATATTGTTGTTCCGTGGAGGGATTCATATGTATGCTAAGGTGCTGGGCACAACGACCTTTGGCCTTAACGGGCATGTCATCGGTGTTGAAGTGGATATTAACAAGGCTTTTCCTGCCTTCGATATTGTCGGCCTTCCGGCGGCGTCTATCAAGGAGTCTAAGGAACGGGTTCATTCGGCTATCCGCAATTCAGGTTATCATTTCCCTGTAGATAAGGTGACGGTGAATCTGGCACCGGCGGATTTGAAGAAAGATGGATCCGGTCTGGACCTGCCTATTGCCATGGGGCTTCTGGCAGCCAGCGGTGAAGTACCTCTTGAATGCTTTCAAAATACTATTTTTATTGGTGAATTATCGCTGAAAGGAGAAATCCGGCCGGTACCGGGCATCCTGTCCATGGTTCTGGCAGGAAAGGAAGCGGGGGTGTCCCGCTTTTTTATGGCGCCTTCTGTGACGAATGAAGCTCTTCTCTGCGAAAATATTGAGGTCTATGGTCCCAGAACCTTAAGGGAGCTGATAGAGTTCTTAATAGGGCATAATTCCATGGCGCCAGCGGTGCGCCATGAATCTGAACGTCCTGCTGTCAGTGATGTGGACTTTGCCGAAGTGCAGGGCCAGGTCATGGCTAAGAGAGCTATGGAAATTGCAGCTGCCGGCGCTCACAATGTTCTTATGACCGGTCCGCCGGGGTCAGGTAAAACCATGCTGGCCCGGCGCATTACCACCATCCTTCCTCCCATGACCAGGGAGGAGGCGCTGGAAGTAACGAAGATTTACAGTGTGGCAGGGCTTTTCAAAGCAGAAGATATTATGAGAGAGAGGCCGTTCAGAAGTCCCCATCATACGATTTCTATGGCAGGCCTCATTGGGGGTGGTACAATCCCCCGTCCCGGTGAGGTGACTCTGGCTCACAGAGGGGTACTTTTTCTTGACGAGCTTCCGGAATTTCCGCGGTCAGTGCTGGAAGTTCTTCGGCAGCCGCTGGAAGACAGAGAAGTTCATATTTCCAGGGTAAATGCCTCTTTTACCTATCCTGCTGATTTTATACTTATTGCGGCTATGAATCCCTGCCCCTGCGGCTATTTAGGAGACCCTGACCATCCATGCACCTGTACTGATGGTGAAATCAGGAGCTATGGGAGGAAAATTTCCGGTCCTCTTCTTGACCGTATCGACCTTCATGTTTCAGTGCAGCGGCCCAAGTACAGTGAACTGACAGCGACCATTAAGGGAGAGGCTTCTGCAGTGATTGCCAAACGGGTGGAAGAGGCCCGGCAGGTGCAGGCAGAAAGGCTTGCTCCCTGGCACATGCAGAACAATGCACAAATGGGGCACCGGCAGCTGAAGGAAACCTGTCAGCTGGATAAGGATGGCACGGAAATGCTTCGGGAAGTTTTCGAAAAACTTCATCTGTCAGCCCGCAGTTATGACCGGATTATCAAAGTAGCCCGTACAGTGGCCGACCTGGATGGAAAATCGGGTATCGAGGCTTCCCATGTGGCAGAAGCCATCAGTTATAGAAATATGATTCCCCGGAGGTGACTATGGACAAATACGCAGCGGCTTTGCCCGGATGTCCCCGGCTGGGGGCCAAACGTATGCGGGGGCTTATAGAGTTTTTCCATACGGCGGAAGATGTGTGGAAAGCGTCGGATGAAGAAGTTCGCAAGTCCCATGTGCTCCATGGAAATGGAGAAGCAGCTTTCCTTGCGTGGCGTCATGAAACGGACCCGAATGAGGTCATGGAAAAAATGGTTCAAAATAATATCCGCTGCTGTACCTGGGAAGAGGAGGACTACCCGGCTCTTCTTCGAACCACAGCCAATCCACCGGCAGTACTGTTTTATAGAGGAAAACTCCCGGATAATGAAAAGCTGATAGCTGTAGTAGGATCCAGAAAAGCCAGCGCCTATGGAGTACAGACGGCCGGACGTTTTGCCAAAGGTCTGGCGGAAGAAGGGGTTACCATTGTTTCCGGCGGCGCCAGAGGCATAGACAGTGCATCCCACGAAGGAGCATTGGAAGGGAAATCACCTACCATTGTAGTGGCTGCCTTTGGTTTGGACAGGGTATATCCACCGGAAAACAGGAATCTTTTCCACAAAATTGTGGAAGAAGGTGGCGCCATTATTTCAGAGTACCCCTTGGGAACGCCGCCTCTTGGAAGGCAGTTTCCTGCCAGAAATCGAATCATAGCCGGCATGTGCCGGGGAGTTATCGTGGTGGAAGCAGCAGAACGAAGCGGCTCCCTGATTACCTCCGATTTTGCACTGGAAGAAGGACGGGATGTTTTTTCTGTTCCCGGAAGTATCTATGTCCCTTCCTGTAAAGGCACTAATCAGCTTATTCGGAATGGCGCCATCTGCTGTACTTCTTATAAAGATGTTCTTTCTGAATATGGCTGGGAAAAACAGGAACCAAAAGCAGAAAAAACGGGCATGGAAGCATTGACCCTTGAAGAAGAAATGGTATACAAATTCTGCTGCACGGAAAATGAAGTACAGGCTGAGGATATTCTGCAACAATCTTCACTTCCTGTAGTTAAATTGACAATGATTCTTCTGCGTCTCCAGCTGAAGGGATACATAAAAGAAACCGGGCCGGGAAGGTATGTGGTCATAGGGCAGTAAGCAGGTCCGCTGCCCCTTTACCGCTATCCACTGTTGCCCAGTCCCCAATCCCAATCCCGATCTCGACCCCGACCGCGCCCTCAGGTGCTCACCAGCCACTAGTTAACTAGCCCACTAGTCCACTAGTTCACTAAAAAACCTTTGCCATTTTCTTTTTTTCTTATATAATTACATATGACTTATGAAGAATTCAGGTTTCCCATGGATAGGGGGAGCTTATATATGAGCCGGTGATTCTGCTTTGTGCGGGAGATTCCGGTTTTCATATTTTTCCCCTGGTACTGCAGAGGAGGAAATAGATTTGCCTATTACAAGAACGATTACGATAGAGAAGAAGAAACGGGGCCGGAAGGCGAAGGCGGCATCTGCTGCGCCTGTGCTGTTTAAGAGGAAGCCGAATCCCAAGGGGAAGACGCTGGTGGTGGTGGAATCACCGGCGAAGGCGAAGACCATCGAGAGGATTCTGGGGCCGGATTACAAGGTGATGGCATCGAAGGGCCATCTCCGGGATCTGCCGCAGAAGACGCTGGGGGTGGATATCGAGAACGGTTTCAAGCCGGAGTATGTGGACAGCGCGGAGCGGGAGTCCATTATCAAGGATCTGCAGAAGGAAGCGAACCGCTGCAAGACCGTGCTTCTGGCAACGGACCCTGATCGCGAGGGGGAGGCTATTTCCTGGCATCTGTCGAAGCTTCTGGATGTGAATCCGGAGGATAATGTGCGCATTGCGTTCCATGAAATCACGCCGCCCGCCATCCGGGAGGCCATCAAGCATCCCGGGCCCATCGACATGAACCGGGTGGATGCGCAGCAGGCGCGGCGTGTGCTGGACCGTCTGGTGGGCTACAAGCTGTCGCCCTGGCTGTGGAAGCTGATTTACCGTGGCCTTTCGGCAGGCCGGGTGCAGTCTGTGGCTACCCGTCTCATCTGTGAGAGGGAGGAGGAAATCCAGGCTTTCAAGCCGGAGGAGTACTGGACGGTGGAGGCCCTTTATAAGAAGGATGATTCGGAAACCTTCAAGGCCAAGCTGGTGCAGATCGACGGGAAGGAAGCAGCCATCCACAATAAGGAGGAGGCCGACGCCGCGGTGGCGGATATCGACGGGAAGGAGGCGGAGGTGCTTTCGGTCACCCGTTCCCGGAAGCAGAGGAAGGCAAAGCCGCCTTATACCACGTCCACCATGCAGCAGGATGCGGTGAACCGTCTGAATTTCAATTCTAAGAAGACTATGATGCTGGCCCAGAATTTGTATGAAGGCATCGAAATCCCCGGCCATGGCCACGTGGGGCTGATTACGTACATGCGTACCGACTCCACCCGTATTTCCGATGAAATGATTGCCCAGGTGCGGCCTTACATTGAAACGGTGTACGGCGAGGA
The DNA here is from genome assembly GCF_900538805.1 of uncultured Dialister sp. Lineage (GTDB taxonomy): Bacteria > Bacillota > Negativicutes > Veillonellales > Dialisteraceae > Dialister. Next base: position 13,907 of record NZ_UPZP01000035.1, on the reverse strand, counting down.
GTACCTGCCGCCTAAGCCCAATGTATTTGCAAAATCGAAGAAGGCCCAGGATGCCCATGAAGCCATCAGGCCCACGAGCCTGGAGTTTCCTCCCGACGCCCTGACCTCCGTCCTTTCCAGGGACCAGCTCAGGCTGTATACGCTCATATGGAACCGTTTCATCGCCTGCCAGATGGCGCCGCAGATCCAGATGACCATCACCGCCCTTCTGGGCAGCGGCCGCTGCACTCTCCGTGCCAGCGGGAGCCACGTCCTCTTCGACGGCTTCACCATCATGCAGCCGGTGAAGGAGAAGAAGGGGGAAGGGGAGGAAACGGGTTTCCTGCCGCCGCTGAAGAAGGGGGAAATGGTGAAGAATGTGAAAACCGAGGGAGAGCAGCATTTCACAGCGCCGCCGCCAAGGTACACAGAAGCCAGCCTCATCAAGACACTGGAGGAAAAGGGCATTGGCCGTCCTTCCACCTATGCCCCCATTCTGGACACCATCCAGAAGAGGAAGTACGTGGTGAAGGAAGGAAAGCAGTTTGTGCCTACGGAAATCGGCTTCAAGGTGACAAACCTCCTGAAGAAATATTTCGAAGGCATTATCAACGTGGATTTCACGGCGAACCTGGAAAACTGGCTGGATAAAATCGCCGACGGCCACGCCACCTACAAGAAGGTGATGACCGATTTCTACAAAGTCTTCGACAAGGAGCTGGAAGCGGCCAACGGCCAGGCGGACAAGGAAAAGAAGGAAAGCCAGGAAGTGACCGACGTGAAATGCGAAAAGTGCGGCGCCAACATGATTGTCAAAATGGGCCGCTACGGCAAGTACCTGGCCTGCCCGAACTATCCGGACTGCAAAAATATCAAGCCCTACAGCATTTTGAACGGCCCGGAGGAAGTGTCCGACGTGAAATGCGACGAATGCGGCACCCTCATGGTCTACCGCGAAGGCCCCTACGGCAGATACTTGAAATGCCCCAACTGCAACGCCAACAAGGCCATCGTAGTGGACACCGGCATCACCTGCCCCAAGTGCCACGAAGGCCACATGGTGCAGAGAAAGACCAGAAGAGGCCGCACCTTCTACGGCTGCAGCCGCTACCCCAAGTGTGACATGGCCCTGTGGAATGAACCGATCAATCAGTTCTGCCCCACCTGCGGCTCCATTATGGTGAAGAAAACATATAAAAGCGGTAAGGAACTCATCTTCTGCTCTAACCCGGAGTGCCCCACCAATCCCAAGAAAAAGGGGAAGGGGAAGAGGGCAGAAGATAGATGATAGAAGGTAGAAGATAGAAGATAGAAGATAGAAGGTGGGGCGGTTGACCGCTTACTGCTGTCCGCTGACCGTAGAAATCGGAAAGCCCTGCCTTTTGCCTGTCATCCTGGGCGGCAGAGGGGGCAGAAAAGGCGTCGGTTTTGTATCACCGTATCAGCGCCATGCCTGGCGTGATTCATGCAGCAGGGGAGAAATCCCGTAACGCAGGCTCCTTTCTCAGAAAGGAGCTGCTCGATAGGGCTGAGGATAGGTCCGAAAACTCAAAGAACTGACGCCCCTATCCTCCGTCGCCTGCGGCGCCACCTCCTTCCTAAAGAAGGGGGCTCTGGCTCTTCGTCCTGCAGCAGTGAAGACACAGAAGCCAATCCCGTAACGCTGACTATATACTCATCGCCGAAGGCGATACCTTCCCTTCTGAACCCTTTGAACCTTCTGAACCCTTTGAACCCGGGGCCGCTTCGCGGCCCCCATAATAGGAGAAATCAATTGAACGATCATATTACAGTAATCGGCGCCGGTCTGGCGGGCAGTGAGGCTGCCTACCAGCTGGCGGAAATGGGGATTCCCGTAACCCTTGTGGAAATGAGGCCCCAAAAGCAGACTCCAGCCCATCACACTCCCTATTTTGCGGAGCTGGTGTGCAGCAATTCCCTTCGTGCCGCAGCCCTTACCAATGCGGTGGGGCTTTTGAAGGAGGAGATGCGGCGCCTTCATTCTGTCATCATGAAGGCCGCCGACAGTCATGAGGTTCCTGCCGGCGGCGCCCTGGCAGTGGACCGCATGGGCTATGCGAAAGAGGTGACACGGCTGGTGAAGGAACATCCTCTGGTCACTTTTGTGGAAGAAGAGGTTACCGCCATCCCGAAGGAGGGCATTGTCATCATTGCTACAGGACCACTCACCGAAGGGGCTCTGGCAGAGGATATTGAAAAATTCTGCGGCGGCGAAGGATTTCATTTCTACGATGCCGCCGCTCCCATCGTAACGAAGGAATCTCTGGACATGGACGTGGTGTACCGCATGTCCCGCTACAACAAGGGCGAAGCGGCGTACTTGAACTGTCCCATGAACGAGGAAGAGTACAAAGCCTTCCGTGAAGCCCTCTGCACAGCGGAAATGGCACCGGTTCACGGCTTTGAGAATAAAAAGGTCTTCGAAGGCTGCATGCCCATCGAAGTCATGGCTGCCCGGGGAGAAGATACCATGCGCTTTGGCCCCATGAAACCGGTGGGCCTGCCGGATCCCCGGACCGGGAAAGACCCCTACGCCGTGGTGCAGCTCCGCCAGGACAATGAGGATGACACTATGTACAACCTGGTAGGTTTCCAGACCCATTTGAAATGGGGCGAACAGAAACGGGTCTTCGGTATGATTCCCGGCCTTGCCCACGCCGAATTCATCCGCTACGGCGTTATGCACCGAAACACCTACATGGACTCTCCGGACCTCTTGAACGCCACCATGGAAACAAGAAAAAGGGAAGGCCTTTTCTTCGCCGGCCAGATGACCGGCGTGGAGGGCTACGTGGAATCCGCCGCCTCCGGCATCGTGGCCGCTTGGAGTGCTGCAGCCAGGTTCCTTGGTAGGCCGCCTGCCCCCTTCCCCAGAGAAACCGCCATCGGTGCTCTCTGCCACTATATTTCCCACTTCGAAGGGAAAAACTTCCAGCCCATGAACGTGAACTTCGGCCTCATTCCGCCCTTGGAAAAACGGGTGCCGAAAAAAGAAAAGAACCGGATACTGGCAGAAAGAGCCCTCGCCGGGCTGGATGAGTTTATTGCCGCTTCGCGGAGATGAGGACACGCCTCTGGCGTGCACAGCGAACATGATTTGAAGGAGCAAAGCGACGCGCAAATCATAGTGAGTCGTTTCCCCTTTAGGGGTGAGGGTTGACGGGCCTTGGGACCGAGGTTTGACAGGCCTGCAGCCTGAGGATTCTAAAGTTTGACGCGCCGATGGCGCGAGGGTTGTGGTGGGCGCCTTTTAAATAATTGAAGGCGCCAGTTTGTATAAAACCTTTACAACCGGGCTTCGCCCGTGGGAAAATAGGCAGATCGCCCTGGCGGGCGGGGGAAAACCATAAAACTGGGCCTTGTGGCCCGTGGAAATGCACCCCTTCTGCCGCCTGCGGCGGCGTCTCTCCACGGGAAAGCGTCTCACACGATTCTCTGTCGCCTACGGCTCCCTACGAATCGTGTTCGCTTGCCACCCCGGAGGGGGGAGATTCTAGCGGCACTATGCTTTGCGATGCTTATGAGACCAAAAGCTGAGCGGAGAGCAGACTTCCCCCTCCGGGGTGGCAAAGGAACTGGATTTGTAGGGGAGTGAAGCGACCCGAAAATCCAGTGACATGCTTCCCTTTAGGAGAAGTACCGACGTAGGCGGGGATAGGGGTGCATTTCCACGAGCGAAGCGAGGTTGTACGGTTTTCGCTGCCAAAGGCAGCGCTGCCGCGAAGCGGCGATACCACCCCCTCTGAACCCCGCCGCCTACGGCGGCCTATAAACTGCCGCGAAGCGGCCACCACAACCCTCAGACCGTTAGCGCCGTCAAACTTAAGAACCCTCCGGCCAAAGGCCGGTCAAACTTCTGAACCCTCAGCACCGAGAGGCGCTGTCTATTAAATAAAGGAATCGAAAACAATGGGATATAAAGAAACTTACAAAGACTGGCTCTCCTGGGCCGATGAAAGTACGAAGGAGGAGCTTTCCTCTCTTCATGATGAAAAAGAAATAGAGGACCGGTTCTACAGGGACCTGGCCTTTGGCACTGCCGGGCTCCGGGGGATTATGGGCGCCGGGACGAACCGTATGAACCGGTATACCGTGGCTCGAGCCACGAGGGGGCTTTCCGATTATCTCCATGCCCTGTATCCGGAAGAGCTTTCCCGGGGTGTGGTGATTGCCTATGATTCGAGAAATCATTCCCAAGAGTTTGCGAAGGAAGCGGCTGCCGTTCTTACGGCAGCGGGGATTCCGGTGAAGATTTTTAAAGAGCTGGAACCGATTCCGGTGCTCTCTTTCTCTGTGCGTCATTTCCATGCCCTTTCGGGTATCGTCATCACCGCCAGCCACAATCCGCCGGAGTACAATGGCTACAAGGTGTACGGCGAAGACGGGGGACAGCTGGTGCCGGCAAAGGCGGATGTTCTCACGGAGTATGTGGAGAAGGTGAAGGACCTGGCCCGTATTCCCGACGAGGCGGATGAAAAGCTCATCACCTGGCTGGGAGAGGATGTGGTGGACCTTTTCATCGACACCATTTTCAAGGAATCCCGGTACCATGGCAATCCGCCGGCGCTGAAGGTGGTGTATACGCCTCTCCACGGCAGCGGAAATGTGCCGGTCAGAATGATTCTGGCAAAGGCCGGTTTCAAAGACCTTCATATAGTGAAGGAGCAGGAAATGCCGGACGGCAATTTCCCCACCGTGTCTTCTCCGAATCCGGAAAATGCAGACGCCCTGTCCCTTGGCATCCGGCTGGGAATGGAAATAGGGGCGGACATCGTCATCGGCACGGATCCCGACAGTGACCGCATCGGTGGCGCTGTCAGAAACGGCAGCGATTTTACCCTGATTTCCGGAAACCAGATGGGCGCGCTCCTGACCTATTTCCTCCTTTCCACCGGAAAGGACAGGCTCGCGTCTGCTTCCACAATCGTGAAGACTGTGGTGACCGGAGAACTTTCCGCCGACATTGCAAAGAGTTTCCACGTGAAGGTGGTAGAAACTTTGACGGGCTTCAAGTACATCGGCGAGAAAATCACGGAGTGGGAACATGACAGCGCCCATGATTTCGTCTTTGGCTTTGAAGAAAGCTACGGGTACCTTGTCGGCACCCATGCCAGGGACAAGGACGCCGTGGTGACGGCCATGGTGATCTGCGAAATGGCGGCCTATTTCAAAGAGAAGGGAAAGACATTCTCCCAGGTGCTGGCGGCGCTCTATGAAACCTACGGCTTCTACTATGATAAGAGCCTTTCCTACACCCTGAAGGGCCTGGAAGGGGCTCATCGCATTGCATCCATTATGGAAGAGGCCCGGGCCATGGATATGAAATCGCTGATTTCGGAGATTGTGGAGACCCTGGACTTTGAAAAGGGCATCGACGGCCTTCCCAGGGGAAATGTGCTGAAGTACCGCCTGGCAAACGGCGGCTGGTTTGCCATCCGTCCCAGCGGCACAGAGCCGAAGATTAAATTCTACTACTCCCTGAAGGGAAAGGATGAAACAGAAGCGGTCCGCCTCTTTGAAAGGTATCGGAACATTCTGGAGAAGCGGTTCGGCCTGCAGACTGTATAAATATACTGCATAAACTTATGATATGCAGGAAACGGGGGATTTTCCTTTTTCATAAATAGCCCCTGCATGGTGCATTCTCTCTTGCGGAAGAGGGAATGCATTTTTTATGCAGTTTATGCAGAAAATAGTTGACTAAACTGTATATTTATGCTAGAATCTTCACAAATAGAAGGGCGTGAGACAAATGGAAAATCAGAAAAACATTATTTATGAAATAAAGCACCTCCGGAAATCATTCGGAAAGGTGGAAGTGCTGAAGGATATCAGCATGAAAATTGAAAACGGGGAAGTATGCACCATCATCGGGCCTTCCGGTTCCGGAAAAAGTACGTTCCTCCGCTGCCTGAACCTCCTGGAAAAACCCACCGGCGGCGAGCTGTGGTTTGAAGGGAAAAGGGTGAACGAAAAGACGGACGTGAAAATGCTCCGCCGGGACGTGGGCATGGTGTTCCAGTCCTTCAACCTGTTTCCCATGTTCACCGCCGTGGAAAACGTCATGTATGCTCCCGTGCATATCAAGAAACTTCCGAAGAGCCAGGCTAAGGAAGAGGCCATGGAGCTTCTGGACCGGGTGGGGCTGGCGGAACGGGCGGACTACTACCCCGGCGAACTTTCCGGCGGCCAGCAGCAGCGCGTGGCCATCGCAAGGGCCCTGGCCATGAAGCCGAAAATGCTTCTCTTCGATGAACCTACCTCGGCCCTTGACCCCGAACTGGTGGGCGATGTACTAACGGTTATGAAAGAAGTGGCCCTGGCCGGCATGACCATGGCCGTTGTGACCCACGAAATGCAGTTTGCCAGAAGCGTCTCCAATCATGTAGTGTTCATGGATAAAGGATATATTGTGGAAGAAGGAAATCCGGAAGATATCTTTACCCACCCTAAAGAAGAAAGAACACAGACATTCCTGAAGCGTCTGCTTCATGCTGATATTTAAGGAGATGAACATCTATGGAAATGGTCATAGACACGGCAGTCAAATACAATGACATATTCATGTCAGGCGTTAAAATCACAATCATCATATCCCTCCTGTCCTGCTTCTTTGGACTTCTTCTGGGCATTGTCCTTGCGTTCATGAAGATTTCCGGCATCAAAATCCTGCAGGCCATCGCAGCGGTTTACGTGGAAATCATCCGCGGCACCCCGGTGCTGGTGCAGATTTCCCTGGTCTTCTTCGGCCTGCCCTTCCTGGGCATCCACTTCCCCAGCTTCCAGATCCTGGGCGTGGACTTTGAAAGACTCTCCGCCGGCGTTCTGGCCCTCATTATCAACTCCGGCGCCTACGAATGCGAAATCGTCCGCTCCGGCATCCAGTCCATTCCTAAGGGCCAGCTGGAAGGCGCCATGTCTCTGGGCTTCTCCAAATGGGAATCCATGATCCGCATCATCATTCCCCAGGCCATCCGGAACATCCTCCCCGTCATCGGCAACGAATTCGTCACCCTCATCAAGGAATCCTCCCAGGTCTCCGTCATCGGCATGGCGGACCTCATGTACACCGCCACCACCATTCAGGGCATCAGCTTCCAGCCTTTCCCGCCCTTGGTCATCGTGGCCCTCTACTACTTCATCATGACCTTCTTCGTTTCCATGTGCCTTAGAGTCCTGGAAAGAAAACTCAAAGTCAAAAGCGTAAGATAAGAAAAGCACCTGCCCTGGCAGGTGCTTTTTGAGTGTATAATAAAAAGGGCCGCGAAGTGGCTGAGATCGGAGATGGGGATCGAGGATCGGGGGGCCGCGACACATTGTCATTTCGACCGCAGTGAAGCGGGAGTGGAGAAATCTCCCTGTTATACTGTGGCTGGCAGCTAGTGGCTGGGAAAATCATACAACCGCTCTGCGGGCGAGGGAAAAGAGGCACCAAAGGGGGGAAAAGCCGCCAGAGGTGGCTAATTCATCGCTATGCCGAGAGTGACTTAAGTAGAAGGAAAGGAAATCCCGTAACGCTGACTTTATAAGCATTGCCCGCAGGGCAATCCACAACCCTCAGCCCGAAGGGCTGTCAAACTTAAGAACCCTCCGGCCATAGGCCGGTCAATCTTGAGAACCTTTTCCCGAACCTTCCCCTTTGAACCCTCTGAACCTTTTGAACCTTCTGAACCCGGGCCGCTTCGCGGCCCCTGGGCGATACCACAACCCTCAGTGGCCATAGGCCGCTGTCAAACCTTAGAACCTTAAGAACCTTCGAGCCGAAGGCCCGTCAACCCTCACGCCCGAAAGGGCGTGTCCATAGAAAGGAGATTCCATGGCAGAATACCATTTTGATACATTAGCTAAAAAAGCAGGCATTACTGTAAGCAGCACCGCTCCCGTCTTAAGCGGAGAAGATGCGGAAAGGGCCATGCATTCCATTTCCTTCCGCTTTTCCATCACCGACGGCTATCTCACGGAAAAGGGCGGACAGTTTGACTATGTCTTTGATTTCTCCCGCCATACCTTTGAAAGAAGCGACTGGCGAAGCGGCGTGCCGGCTGTGGTGAAAGGGGAGATTCCGGATAGGGTGGAGGATAATTTCATTAAGGCCGTTTCCTTCATCCTAACCCTGCCGCAGACCCATTTTGTGACGAACACAAAGTCCATGGAAGTGAATACCAATGCCTGGGAACGGGAGAAGTACGGGCCCATCAAGCGGTATACCCGCTGCGAGGTCCGCATGGGGGAGCACTTCTTCCGGTGGGTGGCGGAAAAGGATGGGGACAGTCCTTTTAAAGAGCTTTATGATGCCCTCACAGCCCTTCGCGCCGCTGTGGATTGATTTCATAAGGAGGGATTTCATTGGACGGATTTGTGGAATTCTGCCAGTCCTGGACCATGGGCGGCATAGCCACCCGCCTCTTTCTGGCCACCCTGGCGGGCGTCATTATCGGCATGGACAGGGAATATAAAAATAAAGGCGCCGGCATCAAGACCCATGCCCTGGTATGCATCGGCGCCGCTTTATCAATGATTGTGAATGAATTTATCCTCCGCACTTTTCCCACCTCCAATACGGATCTCGCCCGTATGGGGGCACAGGTCATCAGCGGCATCGGTTTTCTGGGCGTGGGCACCATCATTGTTACCGGACGAAATGAAGTCAAAGGCCTTACCACCGCCGCGGGCCTCTGGGTCTGCGCCGGCATAGGTCTGGCCGCCGGCATCGGCTTCATCAAAGGTACCATTCTATCCCTCCTCTTCGTCATCTTCATCCTTCGGGTACTGGAACCCATGGACAAGAAACTCCGCGCAAGGTCCCGGGAATTTGACCTTTACATCGAATTCAAAGATCTGGAATCCATCCACCAAGTGATTGCGGAGCTCCGCAGCCAGGGTGTCAAAGTGTCCAACTTCAGCATCTATAAAAGAAGAGAATCCGTCATGGCTCCTGCCGCCACCCTCACCGTCAAAGTCCCCAGACATGGAGAGCATGAAATCTTCATCCAGCAGATACGGCAGATTGAGGGAATTATCTATGCGGAGGAAATATGACACGCCCTTTCGGGCGTGAGGGTTGACGGCCCTTCGGGCCGAGGTTTGACAGGCCTGCAGCCTGAGGATTCTAAAGTTTGACGCGCCGATGGCGCGAGGGTTGTGGTGGGCGGCTCCGCCGCCAGTTTGTAGAAAACCTTCACAACCGGGCTTTGGCCTGGGGAAAACAGGCAGACCGCCTTTGCAGGCGAGGGGAAAACCATACAACCGCGCCTTTAGCGCGATGGAAATGCACCCCTTCTGCCTACGGCACCTCCCCCTAAAGGGGAAACGACTCACTACATTTTGCGCGTCGCTGGCGCTCCTTCAAAATGTGTTCGCTTTGCATCCACGGGAAAGCGTCTCACGAAATTTTCAGTCGCCTTATGGCTCCCTACAAATTTCGTTCGCTTGCCACCGGAGGAAGCATGTCACTGGATTTTCGGGTCGCTACGCTTCCCTACAAATCCAGTGACATGCTTCCCTTTAGGAGAAGTGGTGCGCAGCACCAATAGGGGTGTATTTCCATCGGGCGCAGCCTGGTTTGCCTGTTTTTACGCCCGTAGGGCGGTTTTGGGGTTTTCCATTTCGCGAAGCGAAATTATATACTTATCGCCGAAGGTGATACCACCCCCTTTGAACCTTCTGAACCAGCCCGCCTCTGGCGAGCCGAACCTTCTGAACCCGGAGCCGCCAAATGGCGGCTCCTTTCCAGTTGTGATATAATTGAAAAGGATTTTTTATATCAAAATCATTACTTAAGGAAGTGTGTCTATGAAAATTACCACCGAAGAAGCAAAGAAGATAGCCCTTCTTTCCCGCCTGGAATTCTCTCCGGAGGATCTGGAGAAGATGCGTGATTCCATGAACAGCATTTTGACCTATATGGAAGAGCTGAACCAGTACGACACCACCGATGTGGCGCCTACGGTTCATGCGGTGGAGCAGTACAATGTGATGCGGGAAGATGTTCCCCATACATCTTTTACCAATGAGGAAGCACTGATGAATGCGCCGGACGCTGAGGACGGCTATTTCAAGGTGCCCAAGATTATTTAAGGAGGAAATAGAGTGGGTTATACGATTCATGAACTCCATGAGCAGCTGGTGAAGAAGGAAATCTCCGCTGTGGAATTAGCGAAGAAAATCATGGTTCACCGTGATAGTGTGGAGGGGGATATTCATGCGTACCTGTCCACCAGTGACGAGGCGGCTTTGAAAACCGCCGAAAGGGTGGATGAAAAGATTGCAAGGGGAGAGGAAATTTCCGACCTTGCCGGCATCCCCGGAGCCATTAAGGATAATATGTGCATTAAAGGGGAAACCTGCACCGCTGCGTCCAAAATGCTGGAACACTGGGTGTCTCCCTATGATGCCACTGTCATTGAAAAGCTGAAGGCAGCCGATTTCATTTCCCTGGGCAAAACAAACATGGATGAATTCGCCATGGGCTCTTCCACTGAAAGGTCCGCTTTCGGCCCCACCCATAATCCCTGGAACACGGACTATGTGCCCGGCGGCTCCTCCGGCGGCTCTGCAGCCGCAGTAGCTGCTACGGAAGCCATCTGGTCCCTGGGCTCCGATACCGGCGGATCCATCCGCCAGCCTGCCTCCTTCAACGGCATTGTAGGCCTGAAGCCTACCTACGGCCTGGTGTCCCGCTACGGCCTTCTGGCTTTCGCATCCTCCCTGGACCAGATCGGACCTTTGACGAAGGATGTCACCGACGCTGCCATTGTGCTGAACGCCATTGCCGGCCACGACGAACGGGATTCCACCTCCATTCCCCAGGAAAAGAAGGACTACCGGAAAGCCCTCGTCCGCGATGTGAAGGGCATGCGCGTAGGGGTTCCGAAGGAATTCTTCGGCAAAGGCATTAAACCGGAAACGAAGGAAGCCATCGATAAAGCCCTTGCTTTCTATGAAAAGGAAGGCGCTGAAATCGTGGACGTTTCCATTCCCCATATCAACAGCGGCGTGTCTGTGTACTACATCATCGCCCCCGCAGAAGCCAGCTCCAATCTGGCCCGCTATGACGGCGTCAGCTACGGCTTCCGTGCGGAAGGCAAAGATATTATCGACATGTATATCAAGACCAGAAGCCAGGGCTTCGGCGAAGAAGTGAAGCGCCGCATCATGCTTGGCAACTACGTTCTTTCCGCCGGCTACTACGACGCCTACTACCTGAAGGCCCTGAAGGTGCGCACCCTTTTGAAACAGGAATTTGACGAAGCCTTCAAGAAATGCGACGTCATCGCGGCTCCCTCCGCTTCCGGCACTTCCTTCAAATTCGGCGCTTTCTCCGACCCCCTGTCCCTGTACATGGAAGATATCTGCACCGTTCCGGTAAACCTCATTGGCGCACCGTCCATCAGCATTCCGGTAGGATTCAAGGATGACATGCCCCTGGGCATGCAGCTCATCGGAAAAACCCTGGGCGAAGAAACCATCCTCCAGGCAGCCTATACCTTTGAACAGGCCCATCCGGAATTCACAAGAACCGCACCGAAAGGAGAAATCAAGGAATGAAGTACGAAGCAGTTATCGGCCTGGAAGTTCATACAGAACTTCAGACAACCACTAAAATTTTCTGCAGCTGCAGGACATCCTTCGGTGCAGACCCAAATACCAACGTCTGCCCCGTATGCCTGGGGTTGCCGGGGGTCCTTCCGGTACTGAACAAAAAGGTACTGGAATATGCTGTCAGAGCGGGCCTTGCGCTGAACTGTGAAATTTCCCGTTTCAGCAAATTCGATCGCAAAAACTACTACTACCCGGACCTTCCCAAAAACTTCCAGACCTCCCAGTTTGACCTGCCCATCTGCGAGCACGGCTACCTGGACGTGGAAGTGGACGGCGAAAAGAGGCGGATTCGCATCACCCGGGCCCATATGGAAGAAGACGCAGGGAAACTGGTGCACCACGGCACATCCATCACCGACTCCGACTACTCCTTAGTCGACTACAACCGCACCGGCACCCCGCTTCTTGAAATCGTGTCGGAACCGGATATGCGCTCCGCCAAAGAAGCGGTGGCCTACATGGAAAAAATGAGAGCCATCCTCCAGTACGTAGGCATTTCCGACTGCCGCATGGAAGAAGGAAGCCTTCGCTGCGACGCCAATGTATCCGTCCGTCCCGTAGGCCAGAAAGAACTGGGCACCAAGACGGAAATCAAGAACATCAACTCCTTCAAAGGCGTGGAAAGGGCCATCGAATACGAAGCCATGCGTCAGGCTGAACTTCTGGAAGACGGCGGCAAAGTGGTGCAGGAGACCCGTACCTGGGACGAAAAAGAAGGGGTCACCAAGAGCATGCGTACCAAGGAAGAAGCCAACGACTACCGCTACTTCCCGGAACCGGACCTGGTACCTTTCACCGTAAGCGATGAATACATCGAAAACATCCGGAAATCCCTGCCGGAACTGCCGGATGCCAGAAAAGAAAGATACATGAAAGAATTCGGCCTCTCCTCGGAAGACGCCGTCTTCATGACCAACGACAAAGCCACAGCCGACTACTTTGAAGCCGCCGTGGCCGCCGGCGCCGACCCCAAGGCCGCTGTCAACTGGCTCATGGGCGAATTCGCCAGCCAGCTCTCCACCGATGGCATCGAAATTGACAAAGCCCCGGTATCCGCAGAAAACCTGGCAGCCCTTTTGAAACTGATTTCCAAAGGCACCATTTCCGGCAAAATCGCTAAAAAAGTCTTCGCCACCATGTGGAAAGAAGGAGGGAACCCGGACGACATCGTCAAAGCCCAGGGCCTTGTCCAGATTTCCGACACCGCAGAACTGTCGAAACTGGTGGACGAAGTGGTAGGAAACAACCCCAAAGCCGTAGAGGACTTCAAGGCAGGCAAAAAGAAAGCCGTAGGCGCCCTGGTGGGACAGATCATGAAAGCCACCAAAGGTAAAGCCAACCCCAGAGTCATCAATGAACTGTTAAATAAGAAACTCCAATCCCTATGAACGACGACCACAAAAATAAGGAAGATACAGAAGTCAGAGAAGAACCCAGAGTCATGACCAAAGACGACGTCCATGACTACCAGGGTCTCACTCTGAACGAAGACGGGCAGGAAGAGAAAAAGGAAGAAGAGGAAGGATACACCATCCACATCCGAAGCTTCAGTCTCAAAAAAATTCCCCTCTGGAAAAAAGCCCTCTTCGCCGCCGGCCTTGTCGCCTGCGCCATCATCTTCATCATGCTGGCCATAGCAGCTGCCTACTTCTTCGTAATAGGCGGTGCCATCATCCTCATTGCCGGTGGGGTGGTGTACCTTCTGAAGAAATACATACTGTGAAATACTGTCAAAAAAGAGCTTCCCGAAAGGGAGGCTCTTTTTTAGACATAGTTCAGGAGGTTCAGCGGGGGAGGCTGCGCTGGCTTATGGGATCAAAGGATAGAATGTACAGAAAAAGCTGGGAGGAAATGGGTGGTCATTTCTTCACAGCCCTTTTCTTTACGCTGTTCACAGGAAGTGGTCAAAAAAGGCTTATCCTGAGAAACTTTCCACTACCCATAAGGCTTTATTTTCCTTATACTATATATAGGAATGCCAAAGGTTTCGGGAAGGAGCTGAATCGCCATGAAAGAGATGGGCTATGGGTTTTACACGGAACGGGACTGGCGCCTTTTCTCCCGGAAGGTGGACCAGTGGTTGGAGCGGTACTACCGGATAAAAAATGAGGATTACCGCAGGATACTGGACGGGAAGAGCCTGGACAGTAAGAAATGGTGGAATCTTTATAAACAGATGAAGAAGGACATCCACTTTCTGGATGAGGCCACCGAGATGAGCAGGAGCCACCTAGGGAAGCACTGATTAATTCATAGAGTTTCCTTTTATAAGAATTTTTATGCACTGCTTCGTCATGGACCTCCTT